>JAOZMA010000255.1 GCA_029934555.1 Acidimicrobiia bacterium
AGAGGGTGGGGTGGAACCGGAAACGACGCGAAACGTTGAGAGGCAAGAACCTAGTTAGGACAAGGCGTTTCGCGGGTTTCCCCCGGTCAGCGGGTCAGGCGTTTTCGGGCTCATAACCCGAAGATCGCAGGTTCAAATCCTGCCCCGCTACGAAGAGAACCCTTGGGACACCCAAATACCCTGAGGGTTTTCTCGCGCGGAGAGGTTACTGAGGACGGCTCATGCCCAAAGTGGTGCTGCCGGCGAAGCTCATGTCACGAATCTGACACGGTTTAGGGGCGAGATGCGGAATCCTCGCAAGCACCTGCTGCACCACTTCGTACGATGTCCGAACTGAATGGCGAACATACCCATTCCCCGTTCGTCAGGTCACGGAGCATCGACACCATGCGCCCATACCTTGCCGAGACTGGCTGCCTACGGCTGCGCGAACTCCTTCGTAGTTTTCGGGCTTGCGTCTCAGGCGTTGGCTTGGAACTGATCGAGGGCTTCGTAGGCTTCAGCTCCGTACACCGACGCGGGGCCTCCTCCCATGAACACGGCGACGCCGATCGCTTCGCCGATCTGATCCTTGGTTGCGCCGGCGTTGAGCGCGTCGTGGACGTGGTAGGCGATGCAGCCGTCGCATCGGACCGCGACAGCGATTGAGAGGGCGATCAGTTCTTTCGTTAGGGCAGACAGGGCTCCTTCGGCCACGGCACTCTCGTGGAGTTGACCGAAACCTCGCATTGTGGCCGGGATGTCGCTGGCGAGATTGCCGAGAAGGCGTTCAAGCTGTCCGTACAGTTGTGGATAGTCCTTGTCCATGGCTCTCCTTCTACGAGATCATTCATCGAGTACGACTGTCCTGACGTTCCTCTCTCGCCCGGGCACCGGTCGCGGCGCGTTGTTTGCGAGGAGCTAGAACGGAGGCGAAACTGGCAACCCGGATGCGTTGTTGGTCCTCGCCGCGATGGCTGATACTCCGTGAACGGTCGACTCGCAGCAATGCACCGGTTCCGATTCGAACGCCTCGCCTCTGGGGGCTGCAGTAGCAGCCGCGAGAACCGTCGCTAGCAGCTGGGCGCACATCCATACGTTGTCCATTCGACCCTCCCATCGTCCGTCGGGAGGCAGAGCTGGGCTAGAGGATTCCGTCCGTCCGGAATCATTCTCCGCTACGCGGTGACATCGGCCGCTGTCACACCGAGGGCGCCCACTTGATTGATCTGATCGGCGCATCCGAATGGAAGATGAGGAACGGACCGCTCTCCCGGCGGGAGCACCCGAAGGTTCGCCTCAAGGGTGCGCTGTGTGAGCACTGTCGTGTGGCCCTATCGCTGTCTTGTTGGGAGCGAGAAGCTGTGATGGTGAAGGACGTGGCAATCATCGGTGGTGGTGTGATCGGTTGCGGCATCGCACGGGAGCTGACCCGATATCGCATCGACGTGGCCCTCGTAGAGAGCGAGGTCGAGGTCGGTTTCGGTACGTCCAAGTCGAACAGTGGGATCATCCACGGCGGGCATCACACGGATCCCGGCACGCTGAAGGGCGAACTGGTTTGGGCCGGGAACCAGCGATGGGTCGAACTCGCCGAAGAGCTCGGATTCGGGTTTCGGCGGAATGGTGACCTGACGGTGGCCTTCGACGATGCTGAAGTTGAAACTCTCGAGCGCATAGGGCAACAGGGGAAGGACCGCGGAATCCCCGGCATCGAGATGTGGAGTGCTCCTCGCATCAGGCGAGAGGAACCCAATCTCAGCGGAGATATTGTGGCCGCCCTCCATGGCCCTACCGCGGGTGTTGTCAATCCCTATGAGGCGTGCTTCGCTCTGATCGAGTGCGCCGTGGCCAACGGTCTCGATCTACGCGTGAACGCTCCCGTCACAGCGATCACGAAGGACACCGACTTCTTCGAGATCGTCGCCGGTGGCGATCGCATCCGATCGCGTATGGTGGTGAATGCCGCCGGCGTCCACGCTGAAGCGGTCGCTCGCATGGTCGGGCTCACCGAGCCTGTCATCCGTGGTCGCAAGGGCGAGGAGTACTTGCTCGACAAGCGCCTTGCCGGGATCGTCTCGCGAACCATATTTCCCTGTCCGACCGAGACGTCGAAGGGCGTCCTTGTCATCCCCACGTTCGATGGGGCCATCATGGTCGGTCCCACAGCCCAGGCGGTCGAGGATCTCGATGATGTGACGACATCGGCTGTCGGGAGCGCAGCCGTGTTCGATCTCGCGAGGCGATTGGTTCCAGGGATCAGCGAACGCGACTGCATCGCCGAGTTCGCCGGGGTACGGGCGGTTGCTGCCGGCAACGATTTCGTGATCGGTCCGACCAGCGTCCCCGGATTCCTCAACGTCGCCGGCATCCAGTCTCCCGGCCTCACTGCTGCTCCCGCGATCGCCGAACTGGTCGTTGAGATGCTGGGCAACGAAGGCCTCGACCTCTCGCCGAAGACAGGGTTCCGCCGAACGGTGCATCGCCCCGTACACGCGGCCTCGCTTTCGATCGCAGAGCTGGCCGAATTGGCGACCAGAGATCGGAACTATGCACATGTCGTCTGTCGGTGTGAACTTGTAACGGAGGCCGAAATCCGCGACGCTATCAAACGCGGTGCCCGCACGCTCGATGGGCTCAAGTTCCGGACTCGGGCGGGTATGGGGCGCTGCCAGGGCGGTTTCTGCACCCCGCGTTCCATGAAGCTGCTGGCAGAGATGTCGGGTGAGTCGATGGCCGACATCACCAAACGAGGGGAAGGTTCCTGGATCGTCAGGGAACCCGATCAACTCCAAGACCAAGAAGGGGGCGCGCAGTGAGGACGCTCTCCTCGATCTCGGATGACTACGACCTGGTGATTGTTGGGGCTGGACCGGCGGGGATGGCGGCGGCACTCGCGGCTTTGGGAACCGGTATCGAACGGGTGTTGATGGTTGACCGCGAGGTGGAGCCGGGGGGAATCCTCAACCAGTGCATTCATAATGGATTCGGGCTCCACTACTTCGGTGAGGAGCTCACGGGTCCCGAATACGCCCAGCGATTCCTGACTGATCTCCTCGACCACACCATCGACATCGCGACAGATTCCTACGTGTTCGACATCAGTCCAGATCGCCTGGTGACGTTGATGTCACCGGAGTTCGGCGTGCGTCAGGTGACAGCCGGTGCGGTCGTACTGGCGATGGGGGCGCGAGAGCGAACAAGAGGCGCCATTCGCATACCCGGAACCCGACCGTCGGGCGTGATGACCGCCGGACTGGCACAGAAGTTCGTCAACCAACTTGGCATGTTGCCGGGAAGGCGGGTGGCGATCCTCGGATCCGGCGACATCGGCTTGATCATGGCTCGCCGCATGAAGTTGGAAGGCATGGAAGTACCGGGCGTCTTCGAGATCATGCCCCACGCCAACGGCTTGAACCGCAACATCGTCCAATGTCTCGACGACTTCGACATTCCGCTCCATCTCTCGACAACAGTGGTCGAGATTCACGGACGAGACCGAGTCGAGAAGGTGACCGTAGCCCCGGTCGACGATCAGCTCCGGCCGGACATGAGCCGGACTCGAACGATCGTGTGCGACACGCTGCTCGGTTCGATCGGGCTCATCCCTGAGAACGAACTGTCCCTGAGGCTCGGACTCCGCATCGATCCGAC
>JAOZMA010000256.1 GCA_029934555.1 Acidimicrobiia bacterium
GCCAACGATTCGTGGAGCTCGCACGCGATCTTCGCGAGATCGTGGCGGAGTATGAGCCGGCCACGGCTGCGATAG
Organism: Acidimicrobiia bacterium; assembly: GCA_029934555.1. Lineage (GTDB taxonomy): Bacteria > Actinomycetota > Acidimicrobiia > Spongiisociales > UBA5794 > JAHEEL01. Next base: position 76 of record JAOZMA010000256.1, read on the forward strand.
AGCAGGTCTTCGTCAACAACAATCGACAGACGGCAATGTCGGTGGCACGGGCATCCGGAATCGCCCTGCTGATCCTCTCCGAAGCCGGACTCGATACCGCCGAGTACACGCCGTCTGCGGTCAAGATGGCACTGACCGGCTCGGGGGTCGCCGACAAACAGCAGATGCAGCGGGTCGTTGCCATGCGGCTCGGACTCCCCGGTATCCCGAAGCCGGCCGATGCGGCCGATGCCCTGGCCGTGGCCCTGTGCCACATCCAGCACTCGACGCTGAAGGCGAGGATCTCATGATCGGTCGGATCCGCGGCGAATTCGTCGCTGCCGGTGCAGATGCCGTAACGGTCGATGTCAGTGGCGTTGGATACGAGATCGCCGTCACAGGGCGAACCTTCGCAGAACTCCCCGGGATCGGATCGGAGATCGTTCTCCACACCCACCTGCATGTTCGCGAGGACCAACTGGCGCTCTTCGGGTTCGCGACGGCCGACGATCGAAATCTGTTCCGTCTGCTGATGGGTGTCTCGGGAGTCGGACCCAAGGTGGGTTTGGCGATCCTCGCAACGATGACAGCCGACGACCTGCGAAGAGTCGTGGCGACCGACGATGCATCGGCGCTCACCGCTGTTCCAGGTATCGGGCCGCGCTCGGCGCAGAAACTGCTTCTCGAACTCCGTCCGAAACTCGACGTACCCGACGGTGATCTGCAGGGTTCCGGGCCCATGGGAGAAGTGAGGACGGCGCTCGAAGGACTCGGCTATCAACCCGACGAAATCAACAGCGTCCTGCGCGACCTTCCCTCCGATCTCCCCATCGAAGAGATGTTGAAACGGTCCCTCCAGGCTCTCGGCAAACGGAGTGAACGATGAGAGAAGAGGGGATTCTCACCGGCGGAACGACTCCGGAAGACGAGGTGATCGAATCGGGTCTTCGCCCCAGGAAGATGGATGACTTCATCGGCCAGGGCGCGCTTAAGGAGCGGCTCGCCATTCTGATCGAGGCTGCGAAGGGTCGCGGCGAAGCGATCGACCACGTGCTCTTCTCCGGACCGCCCGGTCTCGGCAAGACGTCCCTCGCCGGGATCCTTGCTGCCGAGATGGATGCACAGTTCCGGGGAACATCGGGACCGGCCCTCGACCGACCCGGGGATCTCGCCGCCGTCATCACCAACCTCGAAGCCGGTGACGTGCTGTTCATCGACGAGATCCACCGTCTCCCTCGCCAGGTCGAAGAAGTGCTCTACCCGGCGATGGAAGACTTCCAACTCGACATCGTCGTCGGCAAGGGACCGGCCGCACGGTCCATCAAGATTGATCTGCCCCCGTTCACGCTCGTGGGAGCGACGACACGGGTAGGCCGCGTTGCGCCACCCCTTCGAGACCGCTTCGGATACGTCGCCAGGATCGACTACTACGACACGGCGGATCTCTCGTCGATCATTCACCGGTCGGCAGCCATTCTCGATGTTGACATCACCGAGGACGGATCCGACACGATCGCTCGAAGGAGCAGGGGCACGCCACGGGTGGCCAATCGGTTGCTCCGGAGAGTTCGTGACTATGCAGCGGTACGGGCCAACGGCCACATCGACGACGACATCGCCGACCGTGCGCTCGAAGTCTTCGAGGTCGATGCCATGGGGCTCGACAAGGTCGACCGTGCCATCCTGCACGCCATCGCCATCAAGTTCGGCGGAGGTCCGGTCGGGCTCTCGACGCTCGCTATCGCGGTGGGAGAGGAACCAGAGACGGTCGAAGACGCCTACGAACCCTTCCTCCTCCAGGAGGGCTTCCTCCAGCGAACCCCCCGAGGACGAATCGCAACACCGAGGGCCTACGAGCACCTGGGAGTTGAGCAGGCCGTGGTTGAATCGCCCCAAGGGACGTTGCTCGACGAGTAGATCAGTAGAGCAGCAGCGAGCAAGGCAACGTTGTTTCACTGATCTACTGATCTACTGAGTCAACCTCTCCGTCACGATTCCGTTCGTGCGCCAGAGTTCATGTCCGGTTTCGGGGGTGCGGGCGGTGAAATAGATCCATCCGTTCATCGCCGTGAGATCCCTCGGATGCGACGACTCGGGACCCACGTTGATGTCGGTGATCCGTTCGGTGCTGGACCCGTCCGTGCGCCAGACCTCTTGGCCGGTGCTGGGCGTATGGGCGGTGAAGTAGATCCATCCGTTCATCGGCGTGAGGTCCCGGGGGTAAGAAGACGTCGATCCGGGATTGATGTGAGTCATTCGTGCTGTCGTGGCTCCGTCGGTGCGCCAGAGCTCTTGGCCGGTCTCCGCCGTGAAGGCCTGGAAGTAGAGCCAGCCATCCATGGCGACAAGTGATCGTGGGTGCGATGAGTGAGGTCCCGGGTTGATGTCAGCCACGCGTTCGGTGGTGGTTCCGTTGCTTCGCCAGAGCTCTTGACCGGTGCTGGGCGTGTAGGCGGTGAAGTAGACCCAGCCGTCCATCGACGCCAGGAGGTGCGGGGGAGGAGAGTCGGTCCCGGGATCGATGTTGGCGACGCGTTCGGTGGTGGTTCCGTTGCTTCGCCACAGCTCCTGGCCGGTGTCCGGCGTGTCGGCTGCGAAGTAGAGCCAGCCGTCAACCGGGGTGAACGAATGCAAGGCAGTGGAGTCGGTCCCCGGGTTGATGTTCGCGACGCGTTCGGTCGTGGTGCCGTTGCTTCTCCAGAGTTCTTGACCCGAGCCGGCGGCGAAGGCCCTGAAGTAGAGCCATCCATCCATCGTCGTCAGACAGTGCAGGGGTGAGGACGCTGAACCTGGATTGACGTTCGCGACGCGTTCGGTGATGGTGCCGTTGCTTCGCCAGAGCTCCCGGCCGGCGTCGGGTGTGTCGGCTGCGAAATACAGCCAACTGCCCATCACCACCAGACAGTGCACGAAGGACGATTCGGGTCCTGGGTTGATGTCGGCGACGCGTTCGGTGATGGTGCCGTTGCTTCGCCACAGTTCCTGGCCGGTGTCCGGCGTGTCGGCTGCGAAGTAGAGCCAGCCATCCATCGGAGTGAACGAGTGCATCGTGGTCGACTCAGAGCCTTCCTTGATGTTGGAGACCTGTTCCGTCGATCTTCCGTCGCTGCGCCAGAGCTCGTAGCCGGCGATGGGGGTGTACGCCTCGAAGTAGAGCCAACCGTTCATGGCGGTCAGCTGAGATGGGAACCACGGGCCACGAGACGCCAACAACTGCTCATCACTCAATGTCATCACAAGAAGCACCTCATCAATCGGCTCGAATGGCGACGACCGGGTACACCTCTCATTCATATCCAATAGCCAGGTCACAGATAGAGGAGGAGGACAGGATTGAGATTCTGAGTCGCCAGTCGCCAGATTGCAATACCGAAACCTTGGCCCTCTGCCTGGTGTCCGGCGTCTGGTGTCCGGCGACTCATAGCTCCGTCCCTCCTATCTTCCCCACCACATGGACACCTCCCTCTTCCAGTACGACCTCCCGACGGACGCGATCGCTCAGAGTGCGATCGAGCCTCGTGACGCGGCTCGCCTGCTCGTAGCGAACACGCTTG
>JAOZMA010000024.1:0-2733 GCA_029934555.1 Acidimicrobiia bacterium
TTTCCTCGCCACCGACCGTCGGGAGTAGTGCAGTGTCGTGAGCTGGGAGAGGAACCGTCGAACGGTGCGCCGTTCGACGCCACCGAGGCGCTCGACACCGAGCCGATGGCACATCGTCGTGAACTGGCTGAGGTCGCGTCGATATGCATCGATCGTGTGCCCGGACAGCCCTCGCTCGGTGTCGAGCCGTTCCAGGTAGTCGTCCACGGCCGCGTTGATGCCACCATTGCGCATCACGTCATGGTCGTGACATCGAGGGAGAAGGTCAACGACCTGAATGGTCGACCGGGGTCTCATCGCGTCTACGGTGGGCCAGGCCGTACACGAGGTCGAGCTCTTCGATAAGGTCGTCCGGGTCCAGAACCGGGAAGGCACCGTCGCGAATCAAGCGGTTCGTCCCCTCCGAGGTTCGACGGTCAACGTCTCCCGGCATGGCGAACACCGGGATCCCGTACTCGGCTGCCTTCACGGCTGTGATCAATGCCCCTCCGGTCTTCGCCGCCTCCACCACGACGATGGCGGCGGAGAGCCCGGCGATGATCCGGTTCCTCGGTGGGAATCTCCAGGCGTCGGGTCGGCTGCCCGGTGGGTACTCCGACACGATCGCTCCTCCGGCTTCGAGGATCTGGTCGCCGAGACGCCGGTGCTCTCTCGGATAGGTGACGTCGATGCCACATCCCAATACCGCGATCCCGACTCCGTCGACCGACACCATGCCGCGGTGCGCCGCTCCATCGATACCTCTGGCGAGGCCGGACACGACGAGCCATCCGGTCTCGGCAACGGCCCTCCCGTACGCCTCTGCCAACTCCAGTCCGTAGGCGGTGCACTTCCGGGTTCCGACGATTCCGACGCCGGCGTCCTGAGGAAGCGGGCCGCGGACGAACAGGACGTCGGGGGCATCCTCGAACACATCGAGATGATCGGGGTAGGTCGAATCACCACGGAACACCACGTCGATGCCGAGCTCCGCCAGCTCCGCCCGCCGCTGATCCGATGGAACCGCGATGCTGGCCCGGATCGACTCGGATGCCTTCACTCGACCGCGTTCGATCGCAGCGGTGGCCCCCGACGCTCCGCCGAACCGATCACGAAGCTCCCGGGAACGGATCGGGTGCAGCCCCGAGAATGCGATACGGAGACGATCATCGTCGCTCACATTGTCACCCTCATCCCGAGCGCCGTCTCGATGTGGCCGCCCTCGACGATGTCCGACCCGGCGAGGTCGGCCACGGTGCGGGCAACACGCCGTATCCGGTCCCAGCCTCGTGCCGTGAGGCGATCCCCTTCCGCGGCCTTCCCCAGTCGGGCGACGGCGCTTCCGGACCATTCCAGGGCATCAAGATCGCGACGGCCAAGCTCACGGTTGAGATGGCCGCGTTCGTCGAACTGGCGCCTTCGAGCCGCCGTCACACGGGCACGCACATCGCTCGAACTCTCTCCTCTCGGCCCCGAGAGCTCAAGCACCCGGAGGCGAGGGACCTCGACCTGGAGATCGAAGCGGTCCAGGAACGGGCCGGAGAAGCGGCGCTTGTACCGGGCCTTCATCGACTCGGTGCACTCGCACGCGTACGTCCTGTCCCCCTCGAAACCGCACGGACACGGGTTCGTTGCAGCAACCACCTGGGTCCGACACGGGAACTCGACCGTCGCCGCCTTCCTCGCCACTATGACGGTGCCGTCCTCGATCGGCGCCCGGAGCGCGTCGAGCAGCTGAGGAGGGAACTCCCCTAACTCATCGAGGAACAGAACCCCTCTGTGAGCCATCACGACTTCACCCGGTGTCGGGACACCCGACCCGCCGCCGATGAACGCCGCCATCGAAGCCGAGTGATGCGGTGACCGAAACGGCGGCAGCGAAGGGTCGGGTCGCGAGAGCCCGGCGGCGGCCCAGACGAGCGCCACGTCGTGGGCCTCTCCGTCGTCGAGCGGCGGAAGGAGGCCCGGGAGTGTCCTCGCCAGCATCGTCTTTCCAGAGCCGGGAGGCCCACGGAACAGCAGGTGGTGACCACCGGCGGCAGCTACTTCGAGCGCGGCTCGGGCCCCCGCCTGGCCGCGCACATCGCTGATATCCGGGATCTCGACGATGCGAGGCGACACCGACTCGATCTCGTCACCCGGGTGTGTTCCCGCCGCGACCTCCATGGCGTGGGACAGCGACCTGACCGCGACGACGCCCAGATCATCACGTCCTACTGTCTCCGCGGCGGACCGCATCGGCAGGAGACACGGCCTACCGAGATCCCGTGCCACGAGGGCTGCACTCAGACCGCCCCGGGCGGGGCGGACCGTTCCGTCAAGAGCGAGCTCGCCCATGGCCACGACATCCGTCGCTCCATGCGGAAGTTTGCCGTTCGCTGCAAGAACGCCAAGAGCGATGGGCAGGTCATAGGCCGATCCGACCTTCGGAAGGTCCGCAGGCGACAGATTCACGACGACGCGTTTGGCAGGGAACTCGTGGCCGCTTGATGCCATGGCGGCACGAACGCGCTCCTTGGCTTCGCGAACAGCGGCATCGGGGAGACCGACGATGATGAAGACCGGCTTGCTCCCGCCACCGACGTGGGCCTCGATCCGGACTGGGTATGGCTCGACCCCGATGATGGTGCTCGATGTGATGGTTGCATTCATTCGCGCAACGTAGAACACCGGTGTGACAGAAAAGCTCGCTGCGCTCGCGGTACTCGGTACTCGGTACTCGGTACTCGGTACTCGGTACTCGGCGAAGAGTGT
>JAOZMA010000024.1:2833-4396 GCA_029934555.1 Acidimicrobiia bacterium
CGGTACTCGGTACTCGGTACTCGGTACTCGGTACTCGGTACTCGGCGAAGAGTGTGTTCCCCTTCTCCCTCTGGACCGACTACCGACGACCGATTACCGACGACACCGCCGAAGACGACTACCTTCCTCGAAACTCCGGGGGACGCTTCTGGAAGAACGCTGCCGCACCTTCGAAGAGGTCTTCGGAACCGAGGAGGACCGACTGAGCCTGCTCCTCATAGGCGAGGGACTGTTCGAACGTCATCGTCGACGAGCGGTCGAGGGCGGTCTTGATGAACCGCTGTGCGAGTGGCGCGCCATCGGCCAGCTCTCCAGCGAGCTCTGTAACTGTCTCTTCGAGCACGGCAGCGTCGACGACGCGGGTCACGAGACCGATCGTGAGCGCCTCCTCGGCGCCGACGAGTCGGCCGGTGAGAGCGATCTCGCGGGCACGGGCAAGGCCGACAAGACGAGGCAGAAGCCAGGTCCCACCGAAGTCGAGGGTCAGCCCCCGTTTCACGAAGATCTCGGAGAACCTGGCCCGATCCGTGGCGATGACGATGTCACAGCCGAGCGCAAGATTCATCCCCGCCCCGACCGCCACGCCGTCGACGGCAGCGATCGTCGGTTTCGAGATCCGGTGCAACGCGAGCGCCGCCCGGTTCGGGAAACGCATGTACTCGGCGTTCGCCGCTGCCGTCCCGAATCCTGAGAAGTCCGCGCTCAGGTCCGCCCCTGCCGAGAAGTCTTCCCCATCGCCGATGGCCACAAGAGCACGCTGGTCCGAGGCCTCGAAGTCTTCGAATGCCTCCGCAAGCTCTGTCCATCCGATCTTCGGGATCGCGTTCTTCGCCCCTGGTGATGACATGGTCACCCACCGGACGGAACCGCGGTCTTCGATTGAAATGAAACTCATGGGAGGAAGCTACCAGCTGCCGGCTGCCAGCTCCCAGCTGCGAGCCGCGAGCCGCGAGCTACGAGCCTGAACCTCGATACGGACTACGGAATACGGACTACGGAATACTCTTCAGCCCATGGATCCCCTCTCTCACCCTGGCGACATGCTTCACGGACATGAATCCGTCAACCCTGTCCAGCCTTATCAGGCGCGCAAGGCGTATGTGTGCCCCGGGTGCGAGTCAAGGATCGAGCCGGGGGTCGGGCATCTCGTGGTCGTTCCTCGAGGTGCGCCCGATCTGCGCCGGCACTGGCATCGAGGGTGCTGGTTCAAGGAGCAGCGCCGAAAGCACGGGTCAGGCGACACCCGGTAGCCATCGCACCACCGCGCCATCGACACCCATCTCTACGGCGATGAGATCGACTCGTCGAATCGAGAGCGAGTCGGCGGCACGACGGATCCTGTCGGCTTTGTCGTCGTCGAAGTTCTCCCACGGTCGGGTCCCCGGACCGAGTCCGGTCTTGACCTCGACTGCCACGAGCTGATCGTCGATCCGAACGATCAGGTCGATCTCGTCGCGACCGACGCGTACATTGTGATCAACGACGTCAGCCCCGCGCCGTTCGAGAAACCGTGCCGCGACCACTTCCCCTGCGGATCCAACAGACATACGACGAGTCAACATC
>JAOZMA010000024.1:4496-6611 GCA_029934555.1 Acidimicrobiia bacterium
AACTCCGACGGAAGGTCCGTCTCTTCGATGTTGACGTCGCGGAACGTCATGACCCGGACTCGCTTCACGAAGCGGGCGGGGCGGAACATGTCCCAGACCCAGGCATCCTCGAGCTCCAACTCGAAGTAGACGGAGCCGTCGGCAGAGCGGGTCTTCATGTCCACCTGGTTGGCGAGGTAGAAACGGCGCTCGGTCTCGACGACGTATCGGAACATCGGAAGAACGTCCCGGTATTCGCGGTAAATCTGCAGCTCGACATCGGTTTCGAACCGCTCGAGATCCTCTTCGCCCACTCGTGCCTCTCCCGTCCGTGGTCGGTGCTGCGATGCTACCCGCGGTCCGTTGATAACCCGGTGACGGTCACAGCATCGTCCAATGCGCGACCGGCCACATGATCACAAACGCTCGCCCGACGATCGTGTCGGTCGGAACTGCACCGAAATAGCGACTGTCCTGGCTCGCGTTCCGGTTGTCCCCCATCACGAACATCTCGCCTGGAGGCACGATGATCGGTCCGAAGTCCGGCATCACCGACCCTACCTTCAGGTACGGCTCATCGATCGCAACGCCGTCGATGATCACTTGATTGTCGATGATCTCGACACGTTCGCCCGGCAACCCGATCACCCGTTTGATGAACTCTGATCGTGGGACGGAGAGGCCGATCGCTTCCAGGATGTTGCGCCGCGCCGCCTCGGCCACCGTCTCCTGAGGCGTCTCTTCTCCACGCGGATCATCGAACACGACAACGTGTCCTCGATGCAGATCTCCGAATCGGTATGCGAGTTTGTTCACCATCACACGGTCGTTGATCTGGAGGGTGTCCTCCATCGATGACGACGGGATCCAGAATGCCTGGAAGAAGAAGGTCTTGATGACGACGGCGATGAGGAGCGCCGCGAGGATGAGGAGCGGCAGTTCGAGCCAGAACGGAAGCGCTGGCTTCTTCTTCTCCTTGACGGCGTCTGCAGGACCTGCCGATTCGGGTACGGCGGGATCGGAATCCGGGAATGTCACGGACGGCACCCTACCGGCGGGGTCGTCCAATGGGTCACTCATCCGGCGCTCCCAGGTACTCGTACCAGAGCATCCTCGCCGCTGCTGATCGATGCGGCTGCCACCCTGTTGCCCGCTCGTTCGACTCTTCGACGTCGGGAACATCTGGCAGGTCATAGACCCGTCCCATCGAGACCTGGAGCGCCCGGTCACCTGGTGGCCAGACGTCGGGCCGACGGTGAGCGAACAGCAGGTAGCAGGCCGCCGTCCATGGGCCGATCCCCCGAATGTCGAGGAGTTTCTTCGTTGCGGCGGCATCGTCGAGTCCGCTGATCGCGTCGAGATCGATCGATCCGTCCATCAGACCGGTGGCGAGCCCCCTTACGTAGCCGGCCTTCTGTCGAGAGAATCCGATCGTTCGGAGCTCCCTGTCGTCGAGTCCGACGAATGGCTCAGGGTCGATGCAACCGATCGTTCCTTCGAGCTTCTGGAAGGCGGCGTCTGCGGAGGCAAGAGATACCTGTTGTTCCAGGATGAGGCGAACCATCGTGGGGAATCCGGGGTTGCGTGGCCACAATGGCGGGACACCGTTGCGATTCGCAAGCATCGCCAGAACCGGATCCATCTCCGCCAGCGTGGTGACGGCCACGGATAGTGACGCGTCGTCGAGTGGCGCGACAACGACCCGCCGACTCGACGGGTCGTGTTCGATTGCGAGGTTCCGGTCGATGCCGGTCAGTCGCGCTTCTCCTTGATGCGGGTGGCCTTGCCGACCCGATCACGGAGGTAGTAGAGCTTGGCCCTGCGCACGTCACCGCGGCGGAGGACTTCGATCTGCTGGATGATCGGAGCGTGAACCGGGAAGATCCGCTCGACGCCTACGCCGAAGCTGATCTTGCGAACGGTGAACGTCTCGCGAATGCCCCCGCCCTTACGAGCGATGACGACGCCTTCGAACGCCTGCGTGCGTTCCCGTCCACCCTCGATAACACGCACGTCCACACGCACGGTGTCCCCGGGACTGAAGTCCGGGATGTCATCGCGCAGCTGGGCGCTCTCGATCTGATCGAGCGTATTCACGAGGTCCTCCAGAGAAAAGGGGGGAAGGGGTGAGTGGAT
>JAOZMA010000024.1:6711-14059 GCA_029934555.1 Acidimicrobiia bacterium
GATCGAGCGTATTCACGAGGTCCTCCAGAGAAAAGGGGGGAAGGGGTGAGTGGATTGTAGCGGCCAGAGAAGCTAAATGGGATTGAGTAGATCAGTAGAGCAGGAGCAAGTAGAGCAGTACCGAAGAGAGGCTTCCGGGTACTGATCTACTGCGCTACTGATCTACTTCTCCCAACAGATCCGGCCGGCGTTCCCGCGTTCGCTCCTCACGTTGCTCCTGTCGCCACTCTTCGATCTTCGCGTGGTCGCCGCTGCGGAGGATGTCGGGAACGGTCCAGCCCCGGAACTCGGCGGGTCGCGTGTATTGGGGCTCTTCGAGGAGGCCGTCGCGGAAGCTCTCGGTCTCAACGGATGTGGGGTTGCCGACCACACCGTCGAGCAATCGTGTCACCCCTTCGATGACGGCAAGAGCTGCCACCTCGCCACCGAGCAGTACGTAGTCGCCGATGGAGATCTCCTCGTCGATGAAGTGCTCTGCGATTCGTTCATCGACACCTTCGTAGCGTCCGCAAACGACCGTGATCTCGTCGAGCATCGCCCACCGGTCGAGCGTCGCCTGATCCAACGGGCGGCCACCGGGGGTGAACAAGATCCGGTGTGTGTCCGCCAGCGGGTCGAGCGCCGCGGCGAGCGGTTCGACCATCATCACCATGCCTGCACCGCCGCCGAACGGGGAATCGTCGATCTGCCGGTGGACCCCTTTGCCCTGCTCCCGAAGATCGTGGAGCACCACGTCGAGTGTGCCTTCCTCCCTGGCTTTGCCGACCAGGCTCGTGTCGAGGGGCGAAGTGAAGAACTCGGGGAAGATCGTGATGACGTTGATCCGCATAACGGTGACGCTACCTGCGTAGGCCGTTCACCAGAAACGCAGCGGTCGACTCGGCGATCTCGTGAACGTGTTGTTTGGGTTCGGGCAGGTCCATCACGACACGGCCGCCTGCCATCATCGCGTCCTGGATGAGACGCCCGACGAGGGGTCCTGGAAGCTCTACGAACACGCCACCTGATACCCCGGATCGATAGATGTCCATGACCTCGTTGGACAGCGCTCGATGGGAATCACCGATCGCTTCTTGAGCGTCCATCGACAGTCGGGGAACCTCTGTGTGGAGGATCAAGCCCAGGTGGTCTATACCGACGAACTCGACGAAGCGAACCGTCAACTCCCGAAGCCGCAGATCGGGGGAGATGTCCGGATCGACTTCGGCGAGAAGCTCATCGATGAGCACCGGGAGGTCTCGCTGCACGAGTTGCACCAGCAGATCTTCCTTCGAAGCGAAGTGCTCGTAGAACGTCGTACGCCCGATGTCTGCCTCGGCTGAGATGTCGGCATGCGAGGTGGCCTCGTATCCGAGCTCCCGGAACAGCCGGGTGGCGGCGTCGAACAGCTCATCTCTTGTGTCGTCGGCAGCGCGTTTCATGGGGTTCCTCCAACGACTCGGATCGTCGGCGCGGGACGGTACAGGGTCGTACGCCGCTGTGGCACCCGCCCGATCGACTCGATCGCAGCGGTGAAGTCTTCGGCGCCCATCATCGGTCCGTGGGCCGCCCCGGCCGCGGCCGAGATGTACTCGTCCATCAGCGTGCCTCCGAGGTCGTTCGCTCCGGCCGTGAGGAGCGTCAGGCCCGCCTCGAGTCCGAGCTTCACCCATGAAGCCTGGATGTTGTTGATGAGGCCATCGAACGCGATCCGTGCAACCGAGTGAACAAGCACGACTTCGTCCCACGTCGGGCCCGGTCGGGCTGCGCCGCGGAGATAGATCGGTGCTCCCATGTGAACGAACGGGAGGGGAACGAACTCGGTGAACCCACCGGTGATCCGCTGGATGACACGCAGCGTCTCGATGTGGTTCGCCCAGGCTGCCGGATCGTCGATGTGGCCGAACATCATCGTGGCCGTCGATCGGAGTCCGAGGTCGTGAGCGGTCAACATCACTTCTGCCCACTGCGCCGTCCGGATCTTGTCGGGGCAGAGATGTTCCCTGACGCGATCGTCGAGGATCTCGGCGGCCGTCCCCGGAAGTGTGCCGAGCCCGGCTTCGCGCAGCATGATGAGGAACTCCCGGACCGGGATCCCAAGCGTCTCCGCTCCCTGCCACACCTCGAGTGGCGTGAACCCGTGAACGTGCATGCCGGGGACCGCTTCTTTGATCGACTCGAGAACGGTGATGTAGAATTGCCCGGTGAAGTCGGGGTGGATTCCCCCCTGGAGGCAGACTTCGGTCGCGCCGCGGTTCCATGCCTCGACAGAGCGTTCGACGACGTGGGGAACGGTCAGCAGATACGGGTCCTCACGCAGGTTCAGGGACCGCGGTCCCTTCGAGAACGCGCAGAAACCACACTTGTACGTGCACTGGTTCGTGTAGTTGATATTCCGGTTCACGACGAACGACACGGTCTCACCGTTGGCGTGCTGCCGGAGAATGTCGGCCACGGATGCGATCGCATCGACCTCGGTCCCTCTCGCCTCGAAGAGACGCTGGACTTCATCCCTGCTCGGGCGATGGCCCTCGAGCGAACGGTCAAGGATGCGACGCAGTTCGCCGCGAATCGCGTCTCCCCCGCCCATGTGGGGTTCACTGGCCCATGCATCATCGTTCCACTGAGCGGAGAACCGACCCGGTGGGTGGGGCGCTGGGAGATCCTTGCCCGGAGCCCAATCCGTGCGGGCACGCACAACACCGGATGCATCGACGAGGTCGAGATACGTTTTGAAAGCGTCAGCAGTGAGATGCTTCCGTGCCTGATCGATGGTCACTTCCGTGGGAAACGCTGTTCGCTCGATGAGAGGGAACGGCAGAACGTCGCGAAGTTGGCCGATCGTATCCGTGTTCCACCCTCGCAAGAGAAGGTCCGTCGCTCCGGCTTCGACCGCCGTCAGCGCTTCTTCAACGGTGTCGACGAAAGTGGATACTCTCGTCTTGATGCCCGGCAGGCCGGCGATCTGCGACCCGGCGGCCACTTTGCTTCGCCCGACGCGGAGGAAGGCCGCCTGGGTGCGGGAGAGCGCATCGATCGTGTCGGCCCTGTCGTCACTCGCGACGAGCGTCAGCTGCCATCCGGGCACACCATCCTTGTCAAGAGCAAGGGCACGTGCCGGACTCGCCACGTAAGCAGGGGCACAGGCAGTTCCACCATCGCCGGCCACGGGCATGAGGCCGACGGAGTAGGACGCGACACAGTCCGCATCGGTCAGGGCTTCGACCTCGATCGTGGTCGATCCCTCACGACGCCTGCTCTCCGCCCATCGTTCAGCGATGGACTCGACTGGTCGCGTCCGAACGAATGTGATCATGGTCATGTGGTCGCCTTCTCCTCGACCACAGCGTACGCCTCATCGTCCGCTCTGCCGACGAGTTTGGTCAGCAACGCCGGGTCGAGCCAGCGATCGTTGGCGAACTCCGGGTAGACCGGCAGACGCGGCCGGAGATCGAAGCCGGCGTGCTCGGTGATGGACCGCAGATGGTCGAGGTGCGGCCAGGGGGCTTCTGGGTTCACCCAGTCGATCGTCAGTGGCGAGACACCGCCCCAGTCGTTGATGCCCGCATCGAGGTAGATGCCGAAGTCGTCGGTGAGGTTGGGCGGCACTTGCACGTTCATCTCCTCACCGAAGATCCAGCGGGCCAGCGCCACAACAGTGGAGAAGAACTCGATCGTGGGCGGGTCGACCCCTCGCATCCGGGTATCCGCTTTCGGTCGGAAGTTCTGCACGATGATCTCCTGGAGGTGACCGTGGCGTTTGTGCGTCTCGGCGAGAGCGAAGAGGCTCTCGATGATCTCCGTCGGCGTCTCTCCGATGCCGACGAGGATCCCGGTCGTGAACGGGATGCTGAGTCGCCCGGCCGTCTCGATCGTCTCCATCCGTGCAACCGGGTCTTTATCAGGGCAGTCGTAGTGCGGCATCCCCGGTTCCATCAGACGGGGCGAGATGTTCTCCAGCATGAGACCGAGAGACGGGTTCGATCGCCGGAGTGCCCGTTGCGTCTCCTCATCCATGAGCCCCGGGTTCGCGTGGGGGAAGACCGACGTTTCGCCGGCAATGCGCTCGGTCATGTGCTGGACGTATTCGAGCGTCGACTTGTAGCCGTTGTCGCTCAAGAAGTCTCGTGCCGCAGGCCAGCGATCCTCCGGCCGGTCACCGAGGGTGACCAGGGCTTCGGTGCAACCATGCCGCTCCCCCGCGCGTACGACAGCCATCACCTCGTCGGGGGTCATGTAGACACCCCCTGCGCCCGGTGGCTTGGCGAACGTGCAGTACGTGCATCGGTCGCGGCACATCGTGGTCAGCGGGATGAACACCTTCCGGCTGTAGCTGACGGTCCTGCCCTTTCCCTCGTCGCGAAGTCGCCGGGCCTCACCGAACAACGCTTCTGTTGGAGATGCGCCGGTGAGGAGGCGGTACGCGAGATCGGGGTCTGGCACCGGGAACGACATCGACCGAACCTATCACACCCCCGAATCCTCCGGAACCGTCGAGCCGGGGTCCTGCGATGTCCCTTGTTGAACGACATCCGGGATGTCGCGTTCGAGATGCCGCAACGGTGGGTACATCCAGGCAGCAGCCACAGCGACCATGACCATGATGCCGATGACGATGAAGAACAGGGCGTAGCCACGTCCGGGACCGGAACCGATAACGGAGCCAACCGAGTCGGACAACGCCCCGCCGTTCGCCATGAGAGGTTCGAAAACTCGGTCTGATAGCGGTCCAACCAGCACGTAAGCAATCGGAATCGCTGCCTGGGCGATGAACCGTCGCACGGCGGAGATCCTTCCCTGGAGATCGGCCTCGACCTTCGCCAGCCAGAGCGCCTGGCTTGTCGCATTGATCGTCGGGACTATCAGCATGCCCATGAAGATGACGGCCGTCATCCAGTAGATCGAAGGGAAGAAACCGATCGCGGCGAAGGCCGCGCCGAGCAGCGCTCCCCCCACGACGAGTCCGAGGACACGCTCCTTCGGGCCGCCCCAGGCACTGGCCACGACAGATCCGATCAGCATCCCGGTCGCCGAGATCGAAAACGCCGTGCCAAGGCCGGCTTCATTGGTGAGTGAGAGCCCGAGCGGGACGAACAGGGGGCCCATGAACCCGAAGGCGAAGTTCACGACGCCGAAGACGAGGAGAAGAGCGAATAGCCCGTGACGAGCGAACAGATACTGAAATCCGTACTTCGTCTCGTGCCAGAGGCTTCCCTCTCCTTCGGCCCCCGCCTCGGTCATCGCCGGCTTCGGGAAGCGGACGATGAGAAGTGTGGTGACGGCAACCAGGAAGGTTGCCACGTCGATAGCGAATACGAGGCCGATCCCCGAGAACGCCAGAACGAACCCGGCGATGATCGGGCCACCGAGTTCCCCCAGAGCATCGGCGAGTTGCACGAGGCCCGATGCCCGTCCGAACTGTTTCTGTGGAACGAGCACGGCCATGGCGGCCGAATACGCGGGCCACTGGAAAGCCTGGAATAGGCCGGAGATCGCGACGGCGATCGCTATGTTCCAAACGGTCAGTGAATCGGTGAGATAGAAGCCGATCAGCACGAGAGTTCCTATGCCTGCACCGGCATCCGCCAGAATCATCGCCTTTCTTCGGTCCCAGCGGTCGACGAGTGCTCCGGCAAACGGTGTGATGATGAGCTGAGGAAGATGTGACGCGAGGAGCACGGCCGCGAGTTGCGTGACCGATCCGGTCTGCTGGAACACGTAGATGCTGAGAGCGAATGCCGTCAAGTTGGTACCGACCAGCGAGACCAGCTGTCCGGCCCACACCACGAAGAACGTTCTCATGCTGGGTCCGGAATCGGTCTCTGTTGCGGGCCGGGGTCGCTCGTCTGTCGACATCTGCCGTATTGTCGGTACTTCCCGACCATATGTCAAACGATGGTTCGCGAGTTCTTCGGTAGGCTCGCCCGATGCGGCTCCGATCACTCTTCATCGTCATCATGATCATCGTGGCAGCGTGTTCCCCCGCCGACGAAGAGAGCGCGTCCACGACGCTCTCTCCAACGACGACAACCATCGCTCCAGCTGACACGCCGTCGTGCCTCTCCGGCGAGCTCCCCTTCGTCGAACAAGGCGTGGTAGCTGCTCTGGACAGCCAGGGTCGCGATGCCCAGGCGATTGCCGGTATCCGCTGGCATGCACTCGAGGGATGCGAACGTATCGAGATCGAGTTCCTCTCGACTTCCGGATCCCCCGCTTCCCGCATCGGCCCCGTTGGAGTCTCGCTTCTCTCCGACGCCGGGATCGTTCGCGTAACGCTGTCGGAAGCCATCGTCGATTCCGCAGTGGCCGACACGACGCTCAATGGAGATCTCCTGGATCGATGGTTCGTCATCGAAGGCATCAGCGACGGACTCGCCGTAGATCTCCACCTCGGCGCACGAGCGGCTGCTCGGGCTTTCACCACCACGTCGCCGGCCCGGCTCATCGTCGACCTGGTCCCGGCCAAAGAGGATCTCCCCATCACTGGGCCCGCCGTCGAAGACGGAATCGTGCTGATGAGCCCTCAGGCCGGTGTCAGCCTGTACCCGCTTCGGATCGCCGGCTACGCGGCGCCGAGCATCGACGCGGTGCGGATCCGTCTGTCCGATTCGACAGGAGTCTTCATCGACCGATCGGTCTCAACCCTCTCCCCCATCCACGTGTGGCACGCCTTCGACATTGGCCTCTCCGACGGTCCATCCGGATCCCTCGACCTCTTCGTGGGAACGGTGGATGAAGAAGGAGAGCCGATCGAAGGTGTCGAGGTGCCGCTGGATCTTCCGTAAGCGACCAGCTGCCAGCTGCCTGCCTCCAGCAGGACCCGGTACGGAATACGGACTACGGATTACGGACTACGTGCAAAGATCAGGTGCAGGCACAAGCCGCGGCACGTCGATCCCCCAGAGATCGCGAGCAAGGTCGATGGCCTGGATCGCCCTCGGTGCAACCGACGGCCCGATAGGCGTCTGGTCGGGATCAAGCTTCATGATGATGATCGAACCCATGGATGCCGAGCCGATCTCCATGGTTCCATCGTTCTCTCCATCGGGATCAACGGCGACTGCTCCGGTTTCAGCGAACCGGATTCCCGTCTTCGCCGGGTCGTAGACGCCGGTCAGGGGCAGAAGCATGCCTCCCCTACGCTTGGTTGTGACAGCCGCGTTGATCGTGTCCTCTAGATCGCGAGCATTGATATCGATGTCCCCCTCGATGAGCATGCGCTCGATGCTGCCCAGCGGTATGTCGGCGGCGCGCGACTGGAGTCCGTGACCGATGCTGATGCGCGGGTTCAATTCGGTCGGAAGGAACCCGTCGACAGTGCACACGCCGTCGATGCCGAACCCTCCGAGATAGCCATACCGGTCCGACA
>JAOZMA010000257.1 GCA_029934555.1 Acidimicrobiia bacterium
GCTTCGGTTGTGGGTGGTGCTTCGGTTGTGGGTGGTGCTTCGGTTGTGGGTGGTGCTTCGGTTGTGGGTGGTGTGCTGCTGGTGGTGGTGGTGTCGGGTGGTGCGGTAGTCGGCGGTGTCGTGGCGGGTGGTGTCGTCGCCGGCGGGCTTGTACAGCGGGCAGAGCCGCTCACCGTGGAGCACGACGCGACCTGGATTTTCTTGGCGGCGCCTCGGTATCGCCATGTGAACGGTTCCCGCACGACGGTGCCATCGGGGTGGGTGATCACCCGGGTCACGGTCACGGTCCAACCTTCAGATCCGCGTGAGACGACCTTCTCGGTCCCGGGGCTGAGCGCCGGGTTCTCCTCGTAGATCACACGTGGTTCCGTGAAGTTCCGTCGGTCGGAGCGTTCCGAAGCGATCTTCAGGCCGCCGTTGTTCCCGAAGAACAGCACGGTGATCGACGTGGCCGTATATCCGGTCCTGATGATGACCGGCGCATCGGTGTTGTTGCGGAATATGACATCCGGGTGCAGGTAGCCGAGCGTCGCCTCGCGCCCTTCCGGGTACTTGGAGAAGTAGATGCTGTGCGGCTGGTGCTCGATGTCCTCATAGCCACCGAAGAACACCGCGTTGAAGAATGTGGTGCCGAACTGGCTCACACCGCCGCCGACGTTCACCGGGCTGTCACAGCAGTAGACCTCGCCGTTGATGATCGCCCCGTCGCGCACGTAGCCCTTCGCCTCGGTGCGCTGGCCAACCTTCTCGTTGATCGAGAACGTCCCGCCGGGCCACACGATCGTGTCGTCGACTGTGCGGGCCATCGTTTGGATGTTGGTGACCCGGGGTTGTCCGGCCGTGTGTCGTGTGGTGAAACTGGACACCAATCTGAGCGGACCCCAGGCCTCGACCTCTTCGGCGGTGATACTCGGTTCGACGTCGTTCACGATCGGGAGAACTCCACGGCCTCCGTTGAGCGCTGCGTCGTAAATCGCCCTAGTGAGCGCATCGACGTCGACACGAGTCCCGTTCTCGGGTGGAGTGACGGTGACCCGACTGGTGGCGACACTTGTCTGAATCTGAACCTCGACCGGGGGTTGTTCGAACACGGCTAGGCGAGACTCGAGTGTCGTCGTGATCACCTCGGGATCAAGGCCGATGTCGATGTGCGCGGGCGGTGCGGTCACGATATCGATCGTCACGGCGGCAGCAATCTCGGATGGGAGGACGATGAGTGTCGCATCGCTTGCATCATCGTGAAGAGTGACGGGCCCGTCGATCAGGGTTCCAATCGTCGCAGCGGCGGCATCGAGATCAGCATTTGACAGCACCGGTGCGAGATCGATGAGGGGAATCTCGACATTGTCGTGCTGGCCGGTGATGAGCGCCGTTTCTACGATGCTCCGAGCCGTCTCCCTATCGATGCGCAGACCCGATTTCGGATACTCGACCCGTACTTTGCCGTCGACGATCGAGATCCCGCCGTCGAAAGCGGGCGCGGGAATGGCTACGTGTTCCCATAGATCGATGTGGTCGTCGATCGCCTGCCCATTCACCGTGATCTCCACGGTGAAGTCCTTTCCTGCCGTGAAGCTCCAGAACCAGGGAACGATCCCGCCGAGGAGTCCGTGGTCGCTCGAAGCGACCGCCTCGGTCAACGCTGAGTTGGTGTCGATCGTCATTCCGACCTCAGCCGGGCTCAGCTCAAAGGCACGGTCGCCGACCACGAACCGGGAGGTCTCTGCGTAGAGGTCATTGTGGTAGGCGCGAACGACAGTGAGCGCCTCGCTTGGCTGCAAGCCAGCGACATCAATGCCGGCAATCGCCACGTTGCGCGGCAGGGCTCCGGTGTTCATGGATCGATCGCTCAGGTACACGGCGAGCGGCAACATGAGAATCAGGAGCGGGGCAAGGATGAAGAGCATGATTCTGCTTGTCTTCATCGCTGTCACACCCCCTCCGGTTCATACGGGACACATTCCGACGCGTTCTCAGATTGAAGCATATCCCGGGTCCCCAGTAGCGGGCCGGGGTGAGAAGAGATCGTTCAACCAGACGAGACTCGTCCTGAGCTATCGCTAAGGTTCCCGCGGTGACAAACCGGCTCTCTTCAACGCGCACCGGTCAACCGGCGGAAACGGCTTCTCTGTGAAGGGGTTCCGCTCGCTCTTTCGGAAAGAGACGCTCAAGGACGACGCTGTTGCAGGAGTGGTGCTCGGCGTTGAGAGCGTCCCCGACGGTCTCGCAGGTGGTCTGCTCGCCGGTGTGAATCCCGTTTACGGTCTCTACGCCTACATGGTGGGCACATTCGCTGGTGGCCTGACCACGAGCTCGTCGTTCATGGCGGTCCAGGCGACGGGGGCGATGGCGATCGTTGTGGCCGACGTCGGAGCCGTTCAATCGGCGGAGGACCCGAATCGGGTCTTGTTCACGCTGTCGATCTTGACCGGAATCGTCATGCTCGCCGCCGGTCTTCTGAAGGGAGGGTCGATCCTCCGATTCGTATCGAACGCAGTGATGGTCGGCTTCATCAACGCTGTGGGCATCAACATCGTCCTCGGACAGTTGGACAACTTCACCGGATATGAAGCTCAGGGTGCGAACCGGGTGTTGAGGGCATTCGACACACTCTTGAATCTGGGCAAGGCTTCATGGCCGACGATCGCGGTCGGCATCACCACCATCGTGCTGATTCTCCTTCTCGAGCGGACCAAACTTGGGGCGCTCGGCATGGTCGTGGCCATCATCGCCGGCTCGGCGATAGCCCCTCTCCTCGGGTGGGACGTGGCGGTTCTCAACGACATCGCGGAGATCCCCAAATCCCTGCCGCTGCCGATGATGCCGGACTTCGGCGCCATCCCGGTGCTGCTCGTTCCGGCCCTGTCGCTTGCATTCATCGGGCTTGTCCAGGGTGCAGGGATCTCGGCGAAGTTCCCCAATCCCGATGGCACCTATCCGGATGCGTCTCGGGACTTCGTCGGGCAGGGCGTCGCGAACGTGGCTGCGGGGGTCTTCCAGGGCATGCCGGTTGGCGGATCCATGTCGGGGACGTCGCTCGTCAAGAATGCGGGGGCGAAGAGTCGCCTCGCTCTCTTGATAGCAGGCGTCATCATGGCGATTGTGATCCTCGTCTTTGGCTCGGCGGTCGGGTACATCGCCATGCCGGCACTGGCCGGACTGCTGATGGTGGTGGGATTCAGGACGGTGAAGCCGGCCGACATCAAATCGGTGTGGAAGACCGGCGGGATGCAGGCCACCGTCATGGGCGTCACGTTCGTTCTGACGATGCTGATTCCGCTGCAGTACGCCGTGCTGGTCGGAGTTGGCATCTCCATGATCCTCTTCATCATCAATCAGTCGAATCAGATCGTCATCAAACGTTGGCTGATCGATGCAGATGGGGACCTTCGGGAAGTCGATGCTCCGACCGACGTGCCGGCCGATGAAGTTGTCGTACTGCAGCCGTACGGAAGCCTCTTCTTCGCATCAGCCCCCGTGTTCGAGGAACAGCTGCCGAACGTTACGGACGAGACCCACAACTCCGTTGTCGTTCTTCGGCTACGTGGGCGCAGTGAC
>JAOZMA010000025.1 GCA_029934555.1 Acidimicrobiia bacterium
CTAGTGGCTCGTGACGAGCGGATTGTTTCGAGCGACCTCCTACGCACGGAGCTGCTGAGAGCGACCCGGAGGGCAGCGCCGGAGCAGATGGTGCAGGCGCGGTCAGTGCTCGAGTCGCTGATCCTCGTGAAGCTCTCGACGGCCGTGTGTGAGCGGGCGGCCATGCTTGAGCCCGGTCTGCTTCGCAGCCTGGATGCGCTACATCTGGCCGCTGCCTTGGAGATCGGTGATGAGCTCGAGGCAGTGGTGACCTACGATCGACGCATGGCCGAGGGTGCGCAGGCGTTGGGAATCGCCGTCGTTGCTCCGATGTGAGGGCTGCTTGGCTGGACGACGGACCCCGAACCGGGAAGCTGACGCTGCTCGACGTCCACGGCGCCGGCGCCCAGCGCTCCGATCCGAAGGCCGGCGACGCCAATGACTTTCCCGAAGGGCGAGGCCCCAGGGCGATGTCGTCCGCATCGACAACCTTGTGAGGTGTGTGACCGACGCCCGGATGTGACAGCCGGGGACCTCCCCGACGAACACAACCGAGCGTCCCCATTCTCCTCGTTACCCCCGCTCGACGTGGACGATGGTGTCGATGAGGAGAGCCTGGTACACCCACCCCTGACTGTCGCGGAGACTGAACGACCTGTCGGCGAGGAGACCCATCTCGGTCATCTCTCCAGCGGGGTCGATGTCGATGTGGCGGTTCGCGAGGAAAGGCGTCGCGGGGTTCGATCCGAGGCTTCGGCTCTTCCGGCCGCTGCTTTCGTGCAGACTGATCAGCGTTGAAGTCAACCGGACTCGCCTCGACCCCGTGACCTTCACCGAGGATTGATTCGACCGTTGTACTCGGGGTGATCCATGGTGTCTTTCAAGGAGAGCGCAAGGACCGTGCCGATCCGCTGCTTCGTCTGGAAATCAATGGTAGGTCTCGATAATGAAACCGAATGGCGTATCGGCTGCGGTCTTACGAAGCAGGTCCGCGAGTTCCTTCTCGAACCCCTCGGGACGCCCAAGGGCGGAATCGACGTATGCACTCGATCCACCGAGGGACCACAGACTTAGCCGGCTTCGGGTTCACTCGCCGAGTGTCTGCATCCGTCGACGAATCTCGGTGCCGAGTTGCCCTGTGGTCGTGTCGTCGTAGCCAATGCTCGGGAGATCGGCGAGCGCTGGTTCGCTTCTCCGCACCATGTTGTCGAGTCGACGCGCCACGAGCTGTTGGGGAACGCCGAAACGACCAGCGAAGTCGACGAACGAGGTGCGCGTGAAGTTGTCGTCTCTTCCGTCGAGGCGAAGTGCCATGCGCTGGTTGAGGGGATAGGGGAGAGTCGATACGATGTCGTACAGGGGTGTTGCCGCGATGATCCCGTCCCGGCGCCACTGGAGCGAGTAGTTCTTGGCGTGCAGGTCGCCGTTTCCGATCATCCATGCGAACGCCACCTGGAGGACGAGGTCGAGCACCGCTCCTGGGGGTGATGTCGCCACCTCAGAGACCCGTTCAGCGATGTCGTTCACCGTGACCCGGTACTTGTCTGCTGGATAGCGTCCGAGGAGCTGACAAGCATCCTCCTGCGCGAGCCGCGCAAACGTCCGATCCGGGTTCCGGACCCTGTCGAAGCGGGCAACGAGGAGGCCAACCTCGCCCTCGGCATCGGTAACGAGTTCATGGTCGGGGACGGTGAACCCAGCCGACCGAGCCATCGAGAGGAAGAAATGCTCATTGCGGGCTATGAGCGGGTAACTCGGCGGATCAAGCTTGAGGATTCCCGGGCGCCGCGCCCGCTTGATGGGGAACGAGATCATCGCATCCGAGATCTTGACCTGTACACCGGGGAGGGATGAGTCGAGCCGGTCCGATCGTGGATCGACGGCCCGTGCGAGGAGCTCTCGGAAACGAACGGTGTCTGCGCTGCGGGGGAGGTCCGGTGTCGGGTCCGGTGGATACTCCCCCGATGGGATCACCCGAACGTCTCCTACAGCATCCCTGCCCACCCCGAGCAGGAGCGACAGTTCATCGTCGGCTGACGTGCCTATCGCCGCGATGACGGCGTCGAGACGCGCACCCTCGGGGAGAAGGCCCGTGAAGAACGGAGGGAGTGAGCCCGAGCCCGTCACATACGGTCGGGCCCGGGCGGGGAGTGTCGTTGCCACTCCTGCACCCCCGGCTCGGAGGTACTCGGCGTCGTAACGGAACTCCGTACCCATCTCTGTGCGGGTGAGCCAGCCGGCGCGTTCGTCCTGCTTGTAGACATCTGCACGATCGATTCGCTTCGCGTCAAAGGGTCGCATCAAGTCGGTGCTCTCTGCGGAGCGATGTCGATCCCGAGCGCATCGGTCACGGCGACGACGGTTCCGACTGCAACGGTCGGGTCGGCCGACTCGACGCGGCCGATCGTCTGACGCTGGACACCGCACAGATCGGCAACGTCCTGCTGAGAGAGCCCAAGCGCCTTGCGGCGGACCCGAAGCAGTGTCGCTAGTTCCTCCAATGTGTTCGTCATGGCAGACATATGACGTATTGTCGCACCTGAAACCACGGCTGTCAATCAAGTTGTTCGCTGTAGCAGACAATACGCATGAAGTCTTGTTGAGCTGCTGCTCAGATCTACAGGACGTTCACCGTGGCAAACACCTGTCGGCGCCCGGGATTCGGTTATGAGCCGTCGTCTGGAGTGGACATGACGAAGAACATGGCTCCCCGCGAGTTCTGGAGCAATGCGATCCGTCCAGCGCCTGGGAGACCCATCGGTTCCATCGTGGTGGTTCCGCACAGCGCCGTGGCCTTGTCGATTGCAGCATCACAGTCCTCTACGGCGGGATAGATCGACCAGTTCGGCGGAACGGGACCCCACTCGGGCCGGATCGCCATCATCCGTGCGACCGGGCGATCAGCGAGCATGAAGCTCGTGTACTCATCCGTAGGCATTCCGGACGTGTGTGCTTTCCAGCCAAAGACGGTTCCGTAGAACTCCTCGTTCACTGTCGTGTCGTTGGTTTGTGGCTCGTTCTAGATCAACGCTCCCGGCTCATTCACCAGATACGACCCGATGCTCTCGTTCGGTTGCCACACCGAGAATGTGGCACTCGTGGGATCCTTAGCGACGGCCATCCGGCCGGCGGTCATCACATCGAAGGGCTGCGTGATGAGCGAGCCTCCCGCGGCTGTTGCTGCCTCTGCCGTGCCGTCGGCGTCGGACACCGTCACGCAGGTTGCCCAATGGGGCGGTACCACCATGTCCGCCATCTCCGGATTCATCGCGTAGCCGCCCGCCACCGATGCCGTTGTTACGATCACCCACGAGACATTGACGCGGACCTCTGCTGCGTGCCGGAGGCATGTCCGGCGACGAGGGATGAGGACAGACCTACATGAACCATTTCACTGAGCGACTCGCCGATGTTGATCCTGATATCTACGCAGCGCTCGAGGCGGAGACTGATCGTCAACGCGACGGCATCGAACTGATCGCGTCGGAGAACCTGGTGAGCCGGGCAACCCTGGAGGCGATCGGTTCGCCGATGGTCAACAAGACCGTCGAGGGGTATCCGGGCGGTCGGTACTACGGCGGTGCAGAGAACGCCGATCGGATCGAGTCACTTGCCATCGAGCGGGCGATGGAGCTGTTCGGGGCCCGCTATGCCAACGTGCAACCTCATTCGGGCTCCCAGGCGAATCTTGCCGTGTTCCTCGCGTTCCTCACGCCCGGCGACACAGTGCTCTCGATGGACCTATCGGCGGGTGGTCATCTCAGCCACGGCGCGGGGCCAAACATCTCGGGGAAGTGGTTCAATATCGTCAGCTACGGCGTGGATGCCGACGGCTTTCTGGACTACGACGCCATGGCCGAAACGGCCCGCGCTGCATCACCCAAGCTCATCATCGCGGGAGGATCTGCCTACCCACGTTCTATCGACTTCGAACGGTTCCGTGCGGTAGCGGACGAGGTCGGGGCGATTCTCCTGGTCGACATGGCGCACTGGGCGGGCCTCGTGGCGGCCGGTTTACATCCCGACCCCGTACCTGTTGCCGACGTCGTCACGGCGACCACCTACAAGAACCTGCGCGGTGTGCGGGGTGGCTTCATCCTGTCGCATCGTGCCGATCTCGCTCGCAAGCTGAACTCCGCGGTGTTCCCCGGTGTGCAGGGATCCGTGATCCTCAACGCGGTTGCAGCCAAGGCGGTCGCATTCCGTGAGGCGATGACACCCGAATTCCAGACCTATGCCGAGGGCGTACTCGACAATGCCAGAGCTCTCGCGGCAGCGCTGGTCGAGCGCGACATAGCGGTGTTGACAGGTGGGACCGACACTCCGTTGCTGTTGATCGATCTGCGTCCGCTCGCCCTCACGGGAGCTGCTGTCTCCGATGTGCTGGAGAGTGCAGGCCTCACTGCCAACAAGAACGGTGTGCCCGACGATCCGGAGTCACCCAAGGTCACGTCTGGATTGCGCCTGGGCTCATCCGCGGGCACCGCTCGTGGCATGGGCGTTGATGAGTTCACTCAGATCGGTCATTGGATCGCCGATGTGCTCGACGCAATGGGATCTGGCACAGCCGAACCAGTCGCTGCCCAAGTTCGGAGCGACGTCAAAGCGCTTGTATCTCACTTTCCGATCTACCCGACCTGATCCCGATTTCGGGAGATGCTCGAAGGCGTTCGGTCGTGACCAAGAGCGATTCCGCTACCCAGCGCGTTCAGCCCGAGGCACCCCAGGGCCTCCGGAGAACCACGACCGGCTCGTTTGGATGCATGAAGAATCGGTTGACAAAATGTCAAGCATCGTCCGGGATGCTGGGGTAGGGTTTTGTAGAGCGCTCCAGCGATACGACGGTCGATGGGGCGCCGGGGAGACAATTTCTGTTGGAAGCGGGGATGAAAAGGTGGGTATGCAAGACATCAAGGAACGGCCGCGATCGTCTCGACGACGCTTGTCCATCGGGCTGGCTGTGGCGGCTCTGTTCGTCGTCACGATCCCGTACGCATCGGCTCAGACCGGGGCAGGGACGCCGGTCGCGAGCGGCACATTCACGGGATCCATAGGGCTCGATGGAGGATTCTCCGTTGCACCGCCAACCGGAGGTGAGTTGGTCGTGCTCGTCAACGGAACGGGTCCGTTGGAGTTGACACTCGCCGATGGGACCATGACCGGAACCTGGTCGCTTCCCATCACCCAAACGATCAGCGGCGACTTCGGCGGTGGCGTGACGATCACGGGCAATGGGAGCGGTGCGGCATCGGGCGAGATGAGCGGGCCACCGGGTACGTACTCGATGACCGGTACCTACACGTCCACGAACACGTTGACCGTGACGGTCCAAGGGCTTGCCCAGTCGTCGACAACAACCGATTCGGAGGAGATATCCTTTCCACTGACGGACGTCCTCGTCATGTGCGATACCATCACCGGGCGGTGGGACTACCAGGCGAAACAGGACATTCAGGACGCTGGCTTCGACGAGTTCATCCGCGGGTACTTCTCGGCCACGACGGGAATCGACGCGACTGAACAAGCCGCAGAGGTTGAGGCTCTGATCGGTGACATCAATTCATGGGCGAGCAGTGCCCCGAGCGTTGAAGAAGGTGGCGGGAGTCTCTACATAGAGCTTGGTCTTGCCCTTCTCAGCAAGGGGCAGACCCTTCAGGCGCAACTCAACGCACCTACACCGTGCCCACCGGATCCAACCTTCATGACCTACCTCTCTCTCGCTGCCCAGGACGCTCTGCTCAACTTCGTGGACCGCTTCCCGGGTTCCACGACGCCTGAGGTCGTTGGCCTTGCAATCGGGACGGGAGCGATCGGCGCAGGATCACCTTCCCCTCAAGAAGGCGCAGCGCTGCAGGCGAAGATGGAAGCAGCGGTCAATGACACGTTCGACTCGATCAGCGATGACCTTGACGCCAGCGAGAACCAAGCCATCGACCTGGCCAGATCGGGGCAGATGCTCGGTATGGAAACGATGGGTTCTTCGGCGCTGAGTCCTGGCGATGTTCTTCTCGTACTGGGAGCCGAATGATGGATTACCGAGTTTCCGCCGCTGCCCTTGCCGTGGTCACCGTCTTCGTCGTTGGAGCATGTTCATCGAGTTCCGCCGATTCTGGCGCATCGACCACGGTGGCCGATGCGGCTGTATCAACGACCGCACCCGAGGGTTCAGTGGGCGCGGACACGACGACTCCCGACACAACACAGGCCACGACGACAACGGTCGTGAGCGAGCCAGTCATCGTTGGAGCAGACCCGATCGTCCAGATCACACCGACCGACGGTGGAGGCGGACGACCGCTTCTCGAGTGGGAGTCGATCGATGGTGCAGCGCTGTACTTCGTCACGATCTACACCGAAACCGGTAGCCCGTACTGGGCTGCGGTGACGGAGGAGACGAAGACATACGTCGGCGGGCCGCTGCAGATCCCTGCCGGCCGCACAGGGCCGAACGTGGCCGATGGCTACACATGGGTCGTGTACGCGGAGGATGCGGACGGGAACCTGCTTGCCGTGAGCTCCGAGCGGCCGATCGCCCCGTAGCGGACTCGCCGTCCGGGATTCTGCGTCATCCTGCCGGTCATGACGAAACGATGACCGGCGACGTCGGACTGGACATGTCACGTGGACACCTGCGCGTTCCGGCACGCTCGCCGTTTAGGCTCGCGTGGTGACGAATATTGGTCTCCTCAATGAGAAACCGCTCCATGCCGCGCTCAAGGAGTGGTACCGCCGGGAGGGCGATCAGGTGGAGGCTCCGAGAGAGGGCTTCGTCGTGGATCTCGTGCGCGGTGGGCTGCTGATCGAGATCCAGACCCGGGGGTTCTCCTCGATGCGGCGGAAACTGGACCGATTGTTGGACTCCTATTCGATCCGCCTGGTGTACCCGGTGGCTGTCGAGAAGTGGATCGTGAAGCTCGATGTCGACGGTCGAGAAGTATCTCGACGGCGATCTCCGAAGCGGGGTATCGCAGCGGATGTGTGCGGGGAGTTGGTGTCGTTTCCCTCACTGTTGAGCCACCCCAACTTCACGCTCGAGGTAGCGCTTGTTGAAGAAGAGGAGGTTCGTCGGCCCGATGCCAAGAAGGGCTGGCGGCGGGGTGGGTTCGTGATCGAGGAACGGCGACTGGTCGAGGTTCTCGAGACGGTTGAGTTCAACTCCCCGGGGTCGTTGCTGGATCTGCTCCCGGAAGGCCTGCCGGATCCGTTCACGACCGCCCATCTGGCAGACGGGCTGGGACGGTCCCGTCATCTTGCGCAGGAGGTCGCGTACTGCCTTCGGGTGTCGGGGGCTGTGGCCACCGCGGGTAGGGACAAGCGGGGGATCCTGTACCGGCGTCCGTGACGAACCGATGTGGCAGCGTTGGATCGGAGCCGTTCTTTTCTCTTGACGTTTATACGTTTCGACGTATGATCGGCGTATGGAACGTCAAAAGGTAAAGGATGAGGCGCTTCGTATCCTCGCGATCGGTGGCCGAATCACCAGTGGAGAGCTTGCCGATGCGACCGGCGTGTCGCGCCAGACCGGACACGCCGTGCTCTCTCAGTTCGTCGCCGAGGGCGTTGTCGAAGCCGTCGGCGCAGGTCGCGGCGCCCACTACGTCCTGACGGGTCTCCGGTCGTACCGGTGGGGTGTCCACGGCCTTGAGGAGCACCGTGTCTGGAATACACTGCTACTCGACGAGGCGCTGGCCGACACACGCGATCCTGCCCGCCCCGTCCTCCAGTATGCCGTGTCTGAGATGGTGAACAACGTGATCGATCACTCGGAATCCGCGGGTCTGAGCGTGGGCATCAGTACGCACGTCGACGCGATCTCAATCTCGATCGAGGATGTGGGGGTCGGCGCATTCGAGAAGGTGCGATCGGCGATGAACTTCGAGTCGCACCTCGATGCTCTGGGACAGATGTCGAAGGGAAAACTGACGACGGATCCTGAGCGGCACACGGGAGAAGGCATCTTCTTCACATCCAAGGCGGTCGATCGTTTCACCTTGTCGGCGAACGGCATCGAGTGGGTGGTTGACAACGTGATGGGGGATGTAGCAGTCGGTGTGTCGGATCGAGAAGCCGGCACCGCGATCGGCCTGGTGCATGATGCAGGGAGCACACGGACCCTCGAGTCGGTGTTCGGCGGATACTCCTCCGAGTTCGAGTTCGATAGATCACAGGTTGTCGTGAAGCTCTTCCAACACGGAGAGACCTTCATCTCACGGTCCGAAGCGCGACGAATCGCCGTTGGGCTCGACCAGTTCAGGGTTGTCGTCGTCGACTTCGTGGACATCCAGAGCGTCGGCCAGGGGTTCGTCGACGAACTCTTCCGTGTGTGGGCCTCGGGCCACGAGGGCACACGCCTCGAGCCCGTGAACATGAATGCAGCCGTCGAGTTCATGGTGCGGAGGGGCCTCAACTCCGGCTAGGAGCGATGTCTCCTGGGTCCCATCGATTCGGATAGCGGTGGCTTCACGAAGACGACCCTCCGCATCTGTTCGCGGGCCGAGATTCGTCCGGCGTTACGATTCAGATCCTGCGAGCCGCAGCGTCTAGCGGCGCTGGAGCAGGAAGAGCGATCCGTCGAAGTGGTTGAGCCACACCATCGTGTCGTCCGTCCATGCCGTGACGGTGTAACCGGATGCCGGCGAAGGGAGAATGATCTCATCTCCTTCCAACTTCAGCGGCGCCGATCTCTCGGCCTTGTCCGTTGCTCCTTCGACGTCCTGGCAGTACAGGAACTCGTCTGCTGACAGGACGATCCGGATATCGGTCGTCGGTCCGAGGGGCTCGAACCCGGACCCGCTGTCGGTATGGGTGAGTTGCCACGATCCGAGAATCGCCTGATCGATGTCGCCGCCTTCGGAAGCCGGGACGTCGCTCGCACCGCCGCCAGGCAGACGACTCGAGTCCCAATCGCAGCCCGGTTCTGCGTTGTCAGGTTGTGTTGTCTCGGTTGTCTCGGTTACGACGGTCGTCGATGGTGAGTCAGTCGACACCGTCGCGATGGTCGTCGATGTCGGCTCGGTCCCAACGGTCGAGTCGGTGATGGTTGTCTCTGTTGTGATCGCTGGCGAGACCGTCGTTTCGGCTGTGTCCAACGAATCGGTCGACTCTGACCCGCCACAAGCAGCAAGCATTAGGGCAGCGACCGCCAAGATGACGAGAATGAACAGACGATAGTGTGTCACGAAGTTCCCCTTCCCTCCCTGGCAGAAACCGTACCACGGGCAGTCCGTCGGCGCGGGCCAACCACAGCAATCAACACCGGGAACCTTGCCGGCTGAGGCAACACATCCATTTGTCATCGCACTCCGGGTTGGGCCGAGCTAGCTGCGGCGGCCTGGACGGTGTCCCGGGGAGTGGTGTGATAGATGCGGGATGGCGTGAGCCTCGTAGCGGTTCTGTGAAGGGAGCGACCAGCAGCACACTGGAGGGCTCGTGGCTGCCTCCATTCTGTCGGTCGTCGTAGGGCTTGCTCCTGGTTGCGCTCATCGAGTCCCATGAGAGCCGACTACTATCGTGCGAGATTCCTTGGTCCCTCGCTGGCCACGGACGGTTCGGTCCGAGACACGAGTTCAAAGGGGTTCGAGATGGCGCATCGTCGAAACGCAATCGGCGTGACCGTGGTGACCGCTGTGGCGGTCGGAGTTGCATACGTTCTGTGGAAGAGACGCGAACCACACCTCGCAGCCGAACCCGAGGCCATCGTCTCGTTCAAGCACCCAGTGCTGATCATCAATCCGAACAGCGGAAGCGGGAAGGCCAAGAAGATCGATCTCGCAGGTACCGCTGCGAACCTCGGCATCGAAACGGTGGTTCGCCAGAAGGGCGAGAAGATCGGCAAACTTGCCAAGAACGCCGTAGACGGGGGCTGCGATCATCTCATCATCGCAGGAGGGGACGGCTCTCTTGCTCGTGTTGCGAAGGTCGCCATCGAGCGAAACGTCGCGTTCTCGTGCGTGCCATCGGGGACACGGAACCACTTCGCCATGGACCTCGGACTCGACCGCAGCGACCCTGCCAAAGCGCTCGACGCGGCGTTCGGCGGCGTGGAATCACACATCGACGTCGGACGCATCGGGAAACGCGTGTTCCTCAACAACGTTTCGTTCGGCGTCTACGCCGACGCGATCGGCAAATCCGGCTACCGGAGTCACAAAGCCGAGAGTCTCGTTGAAGCCGCAGGCGAGAACGTCAAGGATCCTGGTGCCGGCATCTCCGTGAAGCAGCCATCGGGGACGGTTCACGACGACATCGGCGTACTGCTCGTCTCGAACAACCCCTACCGGTTCATCGGGGCACCGGACTTCGCCGGGCGCGCATCGCTCGATACGGGACTCCTCGGTGTGGCCCTGACCAATCGGGCATCAGGGACACACACAGAACTCGACCTCCCCCAGGTCGAACGCTGGTCCGCTCCCACGTTGACGGTCGAATCCGCGACGGAGAAGGTACCCGTCGGTATCGACGGTTCCCTCCACAAGGTGAAAGCTCCCGTGAAAATCCATATCGGTCACGGCTCGTTGCGGGTTGTATTGCCGACGGGGGTGGTGAAGCAACAGATCCGGGAGTCTTCCGGTGTGACGCCAGAGGCGCTCGCGCTTCTCAGCGGGGACACGGCCTGATCGGAGTCTTGTCATGAAAGATGCGAAATCGGCTCTCCAGAGCCTGGGGGACCTTGACCGCTCCGTCTTCGATTCCGTAGCCGGATGGGAGTCGCCCCCATTGGATCGGGTCATGCCCGGATTGTCCAGTGGCGCATCATATTCGCGTATCTGGATGGGTATCGCGGTAGTGATAGCGGCCGTCGGCGGAGCGAAGGGACGTCGTACCGCGGCCGAGGGGATGGTCGCTATCGGCATCACATCGTTCCTTGCGAACGTCGTTCTCAAGGGTCTCACCCGTAGGGAGAGACCGAGCGACCCCGTCCCGGAGGAGCGCAGTCTTCCGAAACCGGATTCGTCGTCGTTCCCCTCTGGACACACCGCGTCGGCGGCAGCGTTCTCGGGGATCGTGGACAGGGCCTATCCGGTGCTGTGGGTTCCGATGAATGCACTCGCCGGAGCCATCGGATTCTCGCGTGTGTACACCGGCGTTCACTACCCGGGTGACGTCCTCGGTGGATGGCTCCTCGGCAAGACCGTTGCCTTCGGTGTGAGCCGCGTTGCCCGACGATTCGGAATCGCTCCAGACGCGGACTGACCGAACGGCACGGGAGTGGGAGCGTTCACATTCTTGCTACTATGAGCTCTGGATCAGCAAGATGACCGAGCGCTAGGGAGAACCCCATGGCAAGACGACTGCAGTATCTGGTGGCCGGGGAGTGGAGAGACACCGAGAGCGGGGTCTACTACGAGATCACCGACAGCAGCACCGGCGAGGTGATGGCCGAAGCACCGCGGTGCACGGCCGACGAAGTCGACGCGGCCGTCGAAGCGGCGGCCGCCGCTTTTCCCGCATGGCGTGACACGCCGATCACCAAGCGGGTCCAGGTGATGTTCCGCCTCAAAGGTCTCTTCGAAGACAATCTTCACGACCTTTCCATGCTGTTGGCGACAGAGATGGGCAAGACGTATAGCGAGGCACGAGGTGACGTGCTCAAGGCGATCGAGGTTGTAGAGCTGGCCTGTGCGGTCCCTGTGACAACCATGGGCGACTCCCTCATGAATGTGGCCGAAGGCTATGACACGGTCACCTATCGAGAACCCCTGGGCGTATTCGTCGGCATCGTTCCGTGGAACTTCCCGGCGATGATCCCGATGGGGTGGATGATGCCTCTCGCCGTCACGACCGGGAACACGTTTGTCCTGAAGGCAGCGTCCTATGTTCCCCAGACGGCAATGCGGATGGCCGAGTTGCTCGAAGAGGCGGGACTGCCACCAGGGGTCTTTAATCTTGTGACCTGCTCCAGGAACGAAGCCGAACGGCTCCTCACCCATCCGGAAGTCAAGGGCGTTAGCTTCGTGGGATCGACCGCCGTTGGCCTCCACATCTACTCCACCGCCGCGGCCGCCGGCAAGCGCGTCCAGGCGCTCACCGAGGCCAAGAATCACGCACTCGTATTGAGCGACGCTCCTATTCGGGCCACGGCGCAGCGGATCATCAACTCGGCATTCGGTTGTGCCGGCGAGCGCTGCATGGCGTTGCCTGCGATCGCCGTCGAGGAGTCCGTCGCAGACGAACTCGTAGCGACGATCACCGAGCTCGCTCAGGATCGGAAGATCGGCCCGGCGTACGACGAATCGACCGATATGGGTCCGCTTGTCAATGCCGAGCACTTCGCGTTTGTCAACGGATGGATCGAGAAATCGATTGAAGAGGGCGCGGTCCCCGTTCTCGACGGGCGGTCGGTGGGTGTCGAGGGTCATGAGGGCGGCTTCTACATGGGCCCCACCGTGTTCGATCATGTGACCCCAGAGATGGCGTGTGGCAACGAAGAGGTGTTCGGCCCGGTGCTCTACATCAAGCGAGTCGCCGACTTCGACGAAGGCGTTGAACTCATCAACGCCAGCGAATTCGCAAACGGAGCTTCGATCTTCACACAGAGCGGCTACTACGCGCGGGAGTTCGCCCGCCGCATCGACGCCGGCATGGTCGGCGTCAACGTGGGGATCCCGGTTCCGATCTCGGTGTTCCCGTTCAGCGGACACAAGAAGAGCTTCTTCGGCGACCTCCACGTGATGGGACGCGACGGGATCATGTTCTACACGGAGACGAAGGCCGTCACCAGTTTCTGGTTCAACGAAGAAGCGATCAAGGGTGAGAAAGTCGGTACGTGGGAAGGCACCATCACGCGGAGCTGACCTGCAACGCGAAAACCACGGGCAGGTTCGCCGTGCTCATGTCTGGTGCTCGTGTTCGTCTATGCCGTGGCGCGCATTGCACCGACGACCGCCGATCCCATCTCAACGGTTGAACTCGAGCCACCCATGTCGCGGGTGCGGACCTGTCCGGTGCCGAGCGTGGCTGCGATCGCGGTCTGTATGTGGTCAGCCGCCTCGCTCTCGCCGATGTTGTCCAGCATCATCCGCACGGCTTCGATCGTCGCGATCGGGTTGACCACACGCTGGCCCGTGTACTTGGGGGCGGATCCGTGGATCGGCTCGAACATCGACGGGTAGTCGCCCTCGGGGTTGACGTTGCCGCCTGCAGCGAAGCCCATGCCGCCCTGGAGCATCGCCCCGAGGTCGGTGATGATGTCCCCAAACAGGTTCGATGCAACGATCACATCGAAGAAGTCCGGGTTCTTGACGAGCCACATCGTCAACGCGTCAACGAGCGCCATATCCGTCTCAATATCCGGGAAATCCCGGGCGACGTGGTCGTATGCTTCATCCCAGAACACCATCGAGTAGTTCAAGGCGTTCGACTTCGTGCAGTTCGTCACCCGCCCCACGGGGGCCGACGAGCCGAGTTTGCTCCTCTTCCGCGCTGCTTCGAAGCCGTAGCGGATCGCCCGCTCGCAGCCCTTCCATGTGAACACCCCGGTCTGGAGAGCGAACGCATCCGGTGTGCCACGCTTGAAGAATCCGCCAACACCGGAGTACTCGCCCTCGGTGTTCTCCCTGATGACCAGGATGTCCACCGTCTCTGGTGTCGCCGTTGAGATGGGGGAGGAGACACCCGGGTAGAGCTTGATGGGGCGGAGATTCACGTACTGGTCGAAACCCTTCCGGATGGCGAGCAGCATCTGCAACGAGATGTGATCCTCGACCTTGTTCGAGTCACCGATGCACCCCAGGAAGATCGAATCGAATCCGGAGAGAACCTCGAGGGCATCCTCCGGCATCATCGAACCTGTCTCCAGATAGCGATCACACGACCAGTCGAAGCTCTCCGTCGACACGTCGAAACCGTGGATATCGGATGCGGTGTCGAGGACACGTACAGCCTCTTCCGTGATCTCGACACCCACACCATCCCCGGGTATCAAGGCAATACGATGCGACTTCACGATGTCTCCTCCAGTGTCGGCGGTGATTCGGGTTCCGGTTCGGCTGTTGGCATCAACGGGCCGATATCCGCGGCATTGCTCGTGGCAGGATGAATCCTAC
>JAOZMA010000258.1 GCA_029934555.1 Acidimicrobiia bacterium
GTGTTGGAGTCGTATCGTTCTTTGTCGTATTCGGATTTCTCTGATCCTGGTTCTGCTGGGGCGTATCGCGATGCGCTCGAGAGGGTGGGTGGCGAGTTGGGTGCCCATGCGCCGTTGGTGATCGGCGGTGAGCGGGTCGTGACGGACAAGGTGATCCGCAGTATCGATCCATCTCAGCCCGACCGCCTGGTGGGGACGGCGTCGTCTGCGACAGCGAACCAGGCTGTGGCTGCGCTTGGTGCGGCGTGGGACGCTTTCCCGGGGTGGGCCGGGCTCCCGGCTTCGGAGCGTGCCGCGTTGATGCATCGGGTCGGGGATCTGATTGGGGAGCGGATCTACGAGTTCGCTGCATGGCAGACGTTCGAGGCGGGGAAGAACTGGGGAGAGGCCGAAGCGGATGTGGCTGAGGCGATCGATTTCTGCCGCTACTACGCACACCAGGCGTTGGCGATGGATGAACCGGTCGACGTGTACAGCTTCCCGGGTGAGGTCAACGAGTCGTGGCTCCTTCCGATCGGTGCAGGGGTGGTGATCCCGCCGTGGAACTTCCCGTTGGCGATCCTGGTTGGGATGACGATCGGCCCGGTCGCAGCCGGGAACACGGTCGTGCTCAAACCGGCGTCGAACACCCCGATGGTGGGGTGGGGGTTCATGCAGATCCTCGAAGACGCCGGCGTGCCCCCTGGTGTGGTGAACTTCCTGCCCGGTGCGGGCTCCGAGGTTGGCGACACACTCGTCGACCATCCGTCGACGCGGTTCATCAACTTCACGGGTTCCAAAGAGATCGGCCTGCGTATCGCCGAGCGGTCATCGAAGGTCCATGAGGGTCAGAGGTGGATGAAACGGTCGTATATGGAGATGGGTGGCAAAGACGCCCTCATCGTCGACGAGACCACCGACCTGGATGCCGCAGCCGACGACGCGGTTCGTTCGGCGTTCGGGTTCCAGGGCCAGAAGTGTTCGGCGTGTTCGCGTCTCATCGTCATCGACAGCGTGCATGACGCATTGGTCGACAAGGTCATCGAACGCACCGAAGCACTCACGATCGGCCCACCGACGGAGAACTTCGCGGTCGGTCCCGTCGTCTCGAAAGCCCAACACGATGCGATCCTCGACGAGATCGAAGCCGGGAAGAGCGAAGCGACTCTCGTCACCGGGGGCGGAACCGTCGAATTGGACGGCGGCTACTACATCCAACCTACGATCTTCACCGACGTCGACCCGGACTCACGGTTGGCGCAGCACGAGATCTTCGGGCCCGTCCTCTCCGTCATCAAAGCTTCGGACTTCGACGACGCACTCGACATCGCGAACGGCACCGAATACGGACTCACCGGCGGCCTCCACTCTTCGGACGAAGACCGTATCGAACAGGCGAAGAGAGAGTTCTACGTCGGGAACCTCTACATCAACCGCAAGATCACCGGCGCACTCGTCGGCATCCAACCCTTCGGCGGATTCAACATGTCAGGATCCAACGCCAAAGCAGGAGGACCCGACTACCTCCGCCTCTTCATGGAAATGAAAACCATGGCACGCAGAGTCGAGGAGTAGGAGAGGGGACAGCGAACAGCGAACAGCGAACAGCGAACAGCGGACAGCGAACAGCGGACAGCGAACAGCGAACAGCGAACAGCGAACAGCGAACAGCGAACAGCGAACAGCGAAGGCCTCCGTGGATGCCTGGTCTGGCTGTCAGCTGTGGTCTGTCCGCTGTCTGCCCGTTCGTTCCGTCAGCCGTGCACGACCGTATACGCCTTGCGCTCGACTACGTTCTCCAGCCGATCCTGGAGGATGATGGTGTTGCCGCCGGTCGACCAGATCGCCGATTCGGCACACCAATGCAAGACGCCACCCCCGTTGGTTCCACAGTCGGTTTGGACCACGAGAACTCCGCCCGCTGAAAGAGCGGTCCCGCCCGGAAGCTCGAGACGGTGTTCGCCGGTCTCGTCTTTGATCGTCCATCCCGAGATCTCGACGCTCGTGTACGACTGGTTCACGATCTCGAACGACTCGGTCGCTAGATCGACTTCTTCAGCATCGACAGGGATGAGGCTGACATCGCCGATGCGGAGCTGTGGACGGTCGGCGGAGACACCGCCTTCCGGATGGCCACAGACGAACGTTCCCCACATCCCGTTCCCCGAGGCATAGGCCTGGTCTCCGCGTGCAAGGAAATCTGCCTCCATGAGGTGTCCGCTGTGAGTCGGGACGACAGCACCGGACGAGACGAGGGCCGCGTTCACGAGTACGGCCGGGTCGCCTTCGATGAGCACGTAGCGGAGCGCACGGCCGGCTGAGTCGGTGTCAGGCCCGTCGGAAGCGAGCACGACGGTCTGTCCCGAGACGAGCGAGGCCAGTGCCGTCCTGGATTCGTTGCCGTAACACTCGTCACCTTCCGGTGCGCTGATGCCGATGAGACGAATATTGATCCTCTTGCCGTTCACCATGGCCTGAATGGTGTCACCGTCGATGACACCGTCGACGGTCCCTCGAATGACCTCCTCTTCAGGAGGCAGGGTCACTTCGGTTGTCGAAGACAGTTCATCACCTGCGACGGTTGTCTCCGCCGGCGCGTCGTCCCCAACGGATGGTCCGGACGTGCAGGCGCCGGCGATGACTGCAAGCAACAAGATGACGGTGGCGGTGCGGCGCATGGTGTCCGATACGGTACCGGTCATCCCCATTTGCGTATGCCTTTCGGGCGACGGGTCGGTTCAACGATGGCCTGTTTCTCCTACGCTGTGATGAGCGAGAGCGATTGAGAGGACCGGCCATGCAGATCATCCCGGCGGAGGAGTTGGCGGAGCGAGTCGGCGAGGAGACCGGCATCTCGGACTGGCTCGAGATCGATCAGGACCGTATCAACCTGTTCGCCGATGCAACGATGGACCATCAGTTCATCCACGTCGATCCGGAGGCCGCCGCCCAAACGCCATTCGGTTCGACGATCGCCCACGGATTCTTGACCCTCTCGCTGACCACGCCGATGATGATGGAGGCGATGGTCGCTCCCGACCGGATGGTGATGGCCGTCAACTACGGAACGGACAAGGTCCGCTTCATCGAACCGGTCAAGGTAGGAAGCCGTATTCGAGCGCGTACCCGGCTCGTCGACGTGACGGCGAAAGGTTCCGGGCGTTGGCTCCTGAAGAACGAGGTGACGGTCGAGATCGAGGGTGTCGACAGGCCGGCGCTCATCGTCGAAGCCCTTACGCTCTTCGTCACTGCATGAGCACCGTCGTCCTCATCCATGGCGCCGCGATGGACGGCTCTGTTTGGAAGTACCAGGCGGATGCGCTGGCACGGGCGGGATTCTCTCCCATCACCGTTGACCTTCCTGGTCACGGGGAGTCGGAGGGTGAGCCGTCTGTCACGATCAAGGGCTATGCGGGTTGGCTCCTCGCGTATCTCTCAGTGCTCGATGAACCGGTGCATCTCGTCGGTCATTCCATGGGGGCGCTTGTGGCTCTCGAAACGGCAGCGGCGCGTCCGGATCTGGTGGCGTCGGTCACACTCCTCGGTGTTGCCG
>JAOZMA010000259.1 GCA_029934555.1 Acidimicrobiia bacterium
ACGAGGCGTCCTCCGGATCGATGTGTCCGCCGGGCTGGAGCCATCGGTCAAGGCGTCGGTGGTGGATGAGCAAGAGCGACGACCCGTCCGGTGAGACGACGAACCCGGACGCAGTGAAATGCCCGGGCGAGAACCGATCCCGATCCGTCGGATCCATCGACAGGGCCAACGCCATCGCCCGCTCCATGGCGAGCAGTTGAGCGTCGGCGTCAAAGCCGTCCAAGAGCGATTGGATCGTTGGCATGATCGTCGCAGCGTACACAACGCGAAAACGCCCCGGAAGCATCCGAGGCGTTCTCTGGCTGTTGGCTGTCAGCTGTTGGCTGTGGGCTCTAGACCAGCTCTATCACTGCCATCTCGGATCCATCGCCGCGGCGCTTGCCGAGCTTCGTGATCCGCGTGTAGCCGCCGGGACGGTCCGCGTAGCGCGGGCCCACATCATCGAACAGCTTCGTCACAGTGTCGTTGTTGCCGATCTTCGCCAGGACGAGTCGGCGGGAGTGGAGATCACCCCGACGAGCCTTCGTGATGATCTTCTCCGCGTAGGGACGCAGGTCGCGAGCCTTCGCATGGGTCGTCGTCACGCGCTCGTACTCGATGAGCTGTGCGGTGAGATTCGCCAGAATCTTTCGCTGATGGCTGGGGCTACCGCCGAGGCGAGCCCCTTTCTTAGGTCGTGGCATCAGACAACGCTTTCCGTGGGATCTGCATCGGCGAGCGACTGCAGTGAGAAGCCGAGTTCGTCGAGCTTCGCAACGACTTCTTCGAGCGACTTCTGCCCGAAGTTGGTGATGTTCAGGAGATCTTCTTCGCTCTTCTCGATGAGCTCGCCGACGGTCTGCACCTGAGCACGTCGCAGGCAGTTCCTGGGGCGCTCCGACAAGTCGAGAGCCTCGATGGGGAGATCGAGATGCTCCTGGCCGGCTGCTTCTGGCTGGATGATCTCGTCAAGTTCGAGAGCGTCGTACTCGTCGATTTCGGAGAACATCTCGAACAGATTCCGCAACGTACCTCCGGATGAGGAGATCGCTTCCGCCGGCGTGACAGACCCGTCGGTCTCGACATCGAGAACGAGCCGGTCGAAGTCGGTCATCTGACCAACCTGCGTGCTCTCGACGCGATACGCGACCTTGCGGACGGGTGAGTAGATCGAATCGATCGGAATCACGCTGATCGCCTCTGACGTCTTGTTCTTCTCGGCACTGCGATATCCGACGCCGCGCCCTGCCGTCATCTCGACTTCGAGCTTCGCCGATGACGACATCGTCGCCAGATGATGGCCACCGTTGACGATCTCGACACCCGCTGGTGCTTTGATGTCGCCCGCCGTCGCCTCGCCTTTGCCCGAAGCGGACAGATAGAGGGTCTGGGGCTCGTCGACGTCGATTCTGAGCACGACCTGCTTGAGGTTCAGGATGAAGTCGACGACGTCTTCGACGACCCCTTCGATGGTCGAGAACTCGTGCTGCACGCCTTCGATACGAACGGACGTGATAGCGGCACCCGGAACCCGGGACAGGAGGGTGCGCCGCATGGTGTTACCAAGCGTGTATCCGAAACCAGGCTCAAGCGGTTCAACGATGAACCGCGACCTGGTGTCGTTAACAATCTCTTCTTCGATGGTGGGCCGTTGGGTAATCAGCATGGAGCCACTCCCCTTTCAGATTGGGGTGTTACTACTTCGAATACAGCTCAACGACGAGCTGTTCCTGGATCTCGATATCGATCTGTTCCCGGCTGGGCAGATCGGCGATGGTGATCTTGCGCTCGTCAGCGTCGACGTCCATCCACTCCGGAACCTTCCGGTCACCGGTATCGATGGAGTGGAGGATGGGGAGAATCTCGAGACTCCGTTCCTTCACAGTGATGACTTCGCCACCACGGACCTGATACGACGGGATGTCGACTCGTTTGCCATTCACGAGGAAGTGACCGTGGTTGACCAGCTGACGGGCCTGTGGCCGCGTGCTGGCGAGACCGGAGCGGTACACCACATTGTCGAGACGGGTCTCGAGGATCACGAGCAGGTTGGTGCCTGTGATACCCGACTGGCGAGCGGCTTCCTTGTAGTAACGACGGAACTGCTTCTCGAGCACGCCGTAGATGAACTTCAGCTTCTGCTTCTCGCGAAGCTGGATCAGGTACTGAGACTCGCGGATACGACCACGACCGTGCTCACCCGGCGGGTAAGGGCGTCGATCGAAGTACTTCGCCTTGTTCTCATCGAGGAGCTGACGAGCGCGACGGCTGACCTTGGTTCTGGGTCCGGTATAGCGAGCCATCGTTAACGCATCCTCCGCTTCTTGGGGCGACATCCGTTGAACGGCGTCGGAGTGACATCCTTGATCCCCGTGACTTCGATCCCCATGTTCTGGAGTGTGCGGATCGCCGTCTCACGGCCAGAGCCGGAACCGCGCACGATGACATCGAGCTTGCGGATTCCCATCTCGCCGACCTTGCGGGCAGCCTGTTCGGCGGCGACCTGAGCGGCGTACGGCGTGGACTTCCTGGAGCCCTTGAAGCCGACCGACCCGCCGGACGTCCATCCGACGACCTCGCCCTTCTGGTCCGTGATCGTGATGATCGTGTTGTTGAAACTGGCCCTGATGTGCGCCTGACCGTGGGTGATCGTCCGACGGGCTTTGCGACGCGGGCGTGGTGGCTGCTGGGCCATTACTTGGTGACCTTCTTCTTACCTGCGACCGGAGCACGGCGTCCCTTACGGGTTCGTGCGTTGGTGTGCGTGCGTTGGCCGCGCACCGGGAGACCGCGACGGTGGCGGAGACCCTGGTAGCTGCCGATCTCGATCTTGCGCTTGATGTTCTGAGCGACTTCGCGCCTGAGATCACCTTCGACGATGTAGTTAGCATCGATGAACTGGCGGATCTTGACGACTTCGGAGTCGGTCAGGTCTCGTACTTTCGTATCGTCCGGAATCTCGAGTGCTTCGAGAATCTTCTTGGATCGGGTTCCCCCGAGGCCGTAGATGTAGGTCAGGCCGATTTCGACCCGCTTTTCTCTC
This sequence comes from Acidimicrobiia bacterium, assembly GCA_029934555.1. GTDB lineage: Bacteria > Actinomycetota > Acidimicrobiia > Spongiisociales > UBA5794 > JAHEEL01. Next base: position 3,023 of record JAOZMA010000259.1, read on the forward strand.
GGGAGGTCTACTCCTGAAATTCGTGCCATGTGTGCGCTACCCCTGACGCTGCTTGTGTCGCGGGTTCTCGCAGATCACCCAGACGCGACCCTTACGTCGGATGATCCGACACTTATCGCACATTTTCTTGGCGGATGCTGATACTTTCATCAGTGGTGATCCTGCCTCGGTTCGATTCTTTCGGACGTCGCATCCGAGCGTCACCGAGGCGAACACCGAAGTGTCCGCAGCGAAGGGTGACCTCTACACCGTCGGTGGCCGAGCGTCGCCCGGACCCGTCGATATCAACGACGTCTTTGCATGGGAAAACGCGCCCCGATACCGGGCCGCTGACGGAAGTGTAGGGAGGGCCGTTGTGTAACGACAAGTCGCAGGGGGCGTACTCCGTATTCCGTATTCCGTAATCCGTAATCCGTAGTCCGTAATGGGGCACCGTAATCCGTAGTCCGTTCTGGGTTGTCGGTTGTCGGTTGACTGTTGTCAGTTGTCAGTTGTCGGTTGTCT
>JAOZMA010000260.1 GCA_029934555.1 Acidimicrobiia bacterium
TCACAGTTGCGGGACAGCGCCGGATTCACACCGGACTTCGCTTCACACACGGCGCGGGGTAAACCCCGAATGGGTGATTCTAGACGTGGCGACAGGAGACACAAGACGACAGCAGACAACAGACAACAGACAACAGACAGCAGACAGCAGACAGCAGACAGCAGACAACGATAAGTATTCATTGGCCTCCTTTCAGTCGGTCGTTGCGTCTGGCTGTTCGCTGTCTGCTGTCAGCTGTTAGCTTCTTCCCTGTGAAACCCGTTCTCAACACCCTTGTTCTTGCGGCAGCGGCTGCGGTTGCTGTCACGCTTGTCGTTACGCGCCGTCCTAGTCGACCTCCGGCCCGTCAGGGCTCGTGGCAGCCGATCGACCAGCCCTCGCCATGAGAATCGCCCTCGACCACACGTCCGAGATCGGCGTTCGAGCCGGCCGCCTCTTGCTGGGTGAAGAGGGTCTCGACCTTCTCGGGGTTCTCCGTCGCGACGTGATGGACAAGGACCCCAGGATTAGCCGGACCGACGCCCTCTCCGGATTCGATGCGGTGGTCACCGATGATCCGGATTCGGCCATTCTCGACGAGGCCGTCGCTGCGGGTGTTCCGTGTGTCCTCTGGGCCGACTCTTTCGATCGGAACACCGACACTGCGGAAGTGCCCGTGCTCATCGGGGCGAATCTCGTCACCGGGATCGGTCAGAGCCTCGCTGCTCGCGAGGAAGACGTCGCCGGTCCGGACTCGCAGATCCTCTTCGCATGGACCGAACCGGGCAAGCCCGTGCGTCACGGTGAATCGTTGACCTTCCCCGAACCGGTCGGAGCTCGCTGGGGAACCAGACGGCGCATGACGAATCGCAGACTCGATGTTGCAGCACCGGTTCCGGACGAGTGGGCCGGCATCATCGTCCGATCCACCACCGACGAAGAGACCCGAACACTCGGTATCGCCGACCTCGCCGTCCACCTCGAGGCGATCGCCCTTGCCTCCGGGGCCGTGATCGCTGCCTCGGGGATCGTTTCCTCTGGTGTGCACCACCCCGACGAGATGGCCGACCGGTACCTCCTGTCCTCTCTGGCTATCGGTCTGGACATCGCATCGTTCACCGAATCTTCATAGATTCGCCGTCCCCGTAGAGCATCTCGTGGGGTTGAATGAAACCCATGCGAAAGTTCCTCTTGACCGCCGGAGTCGTCGCTCTGATCGCAGCGTCATGCACAAGCAGCGACACCTTGGATGATCCCCCTCCGTCAACCGTGGCGGCCCCCACAGGAGCCTCCGCCGCCGGCACGACACCGGCACCGGAATTCCCCGCCGGTCTCGACTGGCTGAACGTTGAACGACCCCTCGACCTCGAGACGCTCCAAGGCAAAGTCGTCCTGCTGGACTTCTGGACGTACGGGTGTATCAACTGCATCCACATCATCCCCGATCTCAAACGTCTCGAAGCGGAGTTCGGAGATGATCTCGTCGTCATCGGCGTTCACTCGGCCAAGTTCGCCAACGAGGGTGAGACCGACAACATCCGCGAGATCATTCAGAGATACGACCTTCGCCATCCCGTCGTGAACGATGTGAACTTCGAGGTCTGGGACTCGTGGGGTGCCCGAGCGTGGCCGACGGTGGCTCTCATCGATCCTGCTGGGAACGCCGTAGGAGTGCACGCCGGAGAGGGCGTGTACGAGGTGGTTCAGCCGGTAATCGCAAACCTCATCGCGGAGTTCTCTGCGACCGGGGGGATTGATTCAACACCTCTGCCCGTCCGTCTCGAACAGGACCAGTCCCCGAACACCGTTCTCTCATACCCGGGGAAGATCCACGCTGATCCGTCATCCGACCGGATCTTCATCGCCGACACGGGACACCATCAGATCATCGCCGCCACCGACGACGGCACCGTCACGGCAGTGTTCGGGTCGGGGGTGGAGGGATTCGACGACGGGATCGGCACCGAAGCCTCCTTCTCTTCTCCCCAAGGCCTCGTCGTCGATGGCAACCTGCTCTACGTCGCTGACACCAACAACCATGCCATCCGACAGATCGATCTCGGGACAGGCTCCGTCATGACCCTTGCAGGCACCGGAGACATGGGGTGGCCCCCAACCGGCGGTCCCCTCGACGAGGTCGAACTGAACTCTCCGTGGGCGCTTGAACTCGCCGACAACCATCTCTACGTTGCGAACGCCGGGACTCATCAAGTCTGGACGATCGACCTGGCAGAGAGCACCGCTGTGCCATCGGTCGGCAGTGGTGCGGAAGGCACGTCGAACGGCCCACTCCTCGAAGCCGCCCTCGCACAACCTTCCGGATTGGTCCTCTCCCCCGACGGGGTCCTCTACTTCGCAGACTCGGAATCGAGTTCGATCAGAAGCGCTGAGATCAGCTCGTCCGTCGGCGAGACGGATCTCGTTGCGGGCGGCGTTGCGAACCTGTTCGAGTTCGGCGACGAGGACGGCATCGGGACCGAAGCACGGTTCCAACATCCGCTCGGTATCGACTGGCACGAAGACCGGCTACTGGTCGCCGACACCTACAACTCGAAGATCAAGTCGGTGGATCCGTCGACGAAGGAGTCCTCGACACTGTTCGGCGCAGAGCAGGGGTGGAGAGACGGCAATGATCCGCTGTTCTCCGAGCCGGGCGGCCTCTCAGCGGACAACGACATTCTCTGGGTTGCCGACACCAACAACCATGCGATCCGCCGGATCGACCTGACCACGGGGATCGCATCCACGGTGGTCCTCTCCGGACTCGATTCCTTCCTGTTCATCCAAGGGGATGAGAGCTTTCGCGGGATGGTTATCACTCTTGCCACCGTCTCAGCGGGGGAGGGCTCCGCCGATATCCTCCTCGACGTCGTCATCCCGGATGGATACAAAGTCAACGACGAAGCAACCTCATCTCTCCTCCTCGCCGACGACGGCATCGTTGCCTCGTTTCCCGACGGCGAACGCGTCGACCTCACCGGCACCACGTTCCCCGTCGTGATCCCATTCGATCTCCATGAGGGACTCGGGATGGTCACAGCGGACCTCTCACTGGTCTGGTGCCGTCAGGATGCGGAGGGTCTTTGTCTGTTCGAGCAGACCCGATTCGAGATACCCCTGAACGTCTCGGCCTCGGGGCCATCTGCTTCGATCCGCCTGTCACTCGAGCTCGAAACGCCCGACTTCTAGGGGATCAGTCGTTCTCCGAGACGACTGCAACCGGCTCGGTCTTGGTGTCGCCGTTTCCACCGTTTGTCTGGCTGTGTACGGCGGGGCGCACAGGCGCGGTTGGGGTTGTACTTGCCGCCGGAACGACGTAGGTCTCTTCGAGGACGATCACCTCGACGCCGCCGACGACGTCTGAGATGAGGTTGTACATGACGGCGCCGAGGGTGAGCACCCCTGTCAGTGTCACGAAGAACACGATGGCCGAGAAGACCACCGCACGGAAGTAGAGCTCACCGTTCGGTGTGAAGACCAGCGAGAAGTTCGCGACGATCTCGGCGAACTTATCGGGGATGCCCCGCTGGATCGCGAGTGACCACT
>JAOZMA010000261.1 GCA_029934555.1 Acidimicrobiia bacterium
GGTAGGCCCATCCGTGTTTGTGTTTGCCGACGTGGTCGTGGCGGCAGAACGGGGCAAGGTCGCCGATGTTGGTTCTGTGGCTGTTGGCCCATTCGATACGGTGATCGATGTCGCACTGAGAGAACTTCGGATTTCAGAGGGGGTCAGAGCCGGGGAGGCTACGGGCAGTAATACGTCGTAGGTATGACGTAGTACGACTTCGGATCAGGGGGGAGAGATCGTCTTTTCGAGGTTCGTGATCGACGCTTTGAGCCTCTCAAGGTGTTCGCGGAGAACTCGGGCGGATTCCCCGTCCACAAGGCCAAGCCTGGCCGCCATGGTTGTTTGGGCTTCAAGTTCGCACGCAGAGCCCCGGGCGATGCGAAGAAATCGTGCGAAGTCACGGTTGTCGCCCCGCCCGGCGCCTTCAGCAATGTTGGAGGCAATCGAAACAGATGCCCGGTTCATCTGTTGAACGAGCCCGTATCTTTCAGAACGCGGAAGCGTCTCCGTCAGCCGGTACGTCTCGCTCGCGACTTCGATCGCCATGTCGTACACCCTGAGCTGTCGATAGTCGTGCATCAGTACACAGATACACCACGCAACCAACCGATACAAGACCTCCGAGTCGTACTACGTCACTCGTACTACGTACTACGTACGGTCCTCGCCATCCCGAAGATCGCGGATTTGCCGGTGGCGAATTGACTGTCGCCAATCGCTCCTGCTTCGTGCTCGGTTACGAGGCGGTGTATCTCGTCGATCGCCTGACCCGTTGCTGTGACATCGCTGTCGCTCGATCCTCGTGGCGGTGTGGGAGGACGAACGATGGCGTAGATCAACACGCCGACATATGGGATGAGCACCACGACCGCGGACCAGACGCCTTTCCACGCGACCGAGAGGTCGTTCCTCCTCACGACGATGTTGAAGAGAGCCAGAGCCCAGATCACCACCAGCGGCACCAGGACGACTGCGACGACCGCGATGTTGGTGGTTTCTTTCAAGCCGGGTCGATCCCGAGGAGCTTGTCCTTCTCTCTCTGGAACTCGTCGTCGGTGAGGATCGATCTGTCTCGAAGATCGGCGAGTCGTTCGAGTTGGTCGGCGACGTCCGCAGCCCCCGGCGACCAATCCTCTGATTCGGATGACGGTGTCGCAGTCGGGGATGGTCGACTCTCAACCGGACTCTCGGCGTACGCCGTTGTCTCTGAGTCGCGGAGGATGAAATAGATAAGCATGCCGATGAGGGGGAGGAGCACGATCGCCACCGCCCACAGGGCCTTCGCTGTTCCGGATAGATCAGCTCGCTGGAAGAGGTCGACGAGGGTGAACACCCACAGCATGATGAGGGGCACGAAGATCATCAGCATGAGGAAAACCTGCCAGAAGGTCATGTCCGCTCCTTGTTGAGACGCTTCATCGTAACCGGACGCATTCAACCTCGGCCGATTCCTGCCGATACCTACGGGAACGGATTGGAGATCATGCCAAGATTCGAGTCGTGGTATCGGCGACGTGCCGACGCGAAATCGGACACAACTGGAACGACACCTGTGCCGAAGCGACCCATGGGGCGCTACGTTCTCGCGCTCATGCTGATCGGCGTCCTGGCCGCGATGTCGACTCTCGTCACTCACCGGGCCTTCAGTGCCAAAGCGCAGGACGCCACGGTGCTCGAGTACGGGCTGAGACAGGGGTACCTCGCGGCACGGGTCGCCGAATTGTCGACTCTGGCCGTTGCAGGCCTCTCCCAACCTCTTGGCACGGAACTCAACGAGAGTGTCGAGGAGATCTCACGTGTGCACGATGCGTTCGTCGTGGGAAACCCCGAACTCGATCTCCCCGCCATGAGCAATGTCGAGAACGAGGAGTTCTTGATCGAAGCGAGTGCTTCGCTCGACGCGTTCCTCTCAACCGCCGACCGGGTGGAACGTGCGGTCGAAGTCGGTGGGATGCCCCCGTCGGCCGCTGCCGAAAGCGTTGGAGAGGCCGCGGTCGAGTACGGGCTTGCGATGCAGCGGGTCGTGGCCTCGTATCTGCGCGCATCGGGGGATCAGACCGTCTCCCTGGAACAGGCCGAGTATGCCCTTCTTCTTGCGACGCTCGTTCTCCTCGTGCTTGAGGGATTGTTCCTGTTCCGACCGGCGGCACGGAGCATCAAGAGGTCGTGGAAGGCGACCAGCGAGGCCCACCGCTCCGAGCGTGAGTTGGATCAGCAACGGCTCAACTACCTCGCCCGGTATGACTCGCTGACGGGCCTCATCAACCGAACCCTCTTTGCTGACCGGCTTGAGAGTGCCGTGGCGCGTGCGCGCAGGGACGGCTCGGTCGTCGCCCTCATGTTCCTCGATCTCGATGGGTTCAAGGAAGTGAACGACCGACTCGGCCACGCAGTCGGGGACGCGTTGCTCCGCCAGGCAGCGGAACGGATCGTGGCCTCCGTGCGAGAGTCCGACACGGTTGCACGTCTCGGTGGAGACGAGTTCACGGTGATCCTTGAAGGCGGGAAGCGGGTCGAGGATGCGGGCCAGGTCGCGACGAAGATCTTGCGGCGGCTCGCTACCCCCTATCGCGTTGGTGGCGAGGAGATCGTGATCACGTCATCCATGGGAATCGCCGCGTATCCACTCGACGGGGAGACGACAGAAGAACTCCTCAAGGGAGCTGACATCGCGATGTACAGCGCCAAGGATGCGGGACGCAACACGTACGAGTTCTACACGACCGAGCTTCGTGAGCGCACGAGGCAACGGCTCACGCTCCTCGATGGCCTTCGCAAGGCGATCGATGCCGACGAGGGTCTGTACCTGCACTACCAACCGAAGGTCGACACCGAGCGACAGATGGTCATCGGGGTCGAAGCACTCATCCGCTGGGAGCATCCCGACTTCGGGCTTGTTCCGACCGAGGGGTTCATCCGCCTGGCCGAGGAGACCGACCTGATCGTTCCACTCGGACAATGGGTGCTCGACCATGCTTGTCTACAGATGAGATCCTGGCTCGACGAAGGTCTTCCGCCCATGCGCATCTCCGTGAATCTGTCGTCACGACAGTTCCGCGCCGGGAATCTCGTGGAAACGATCGTGGCGTCGCTCGCCGCTGCACGACTCAATCCCCGGTTCCTCGATGTCGAACTGACGGAGGGGACCCTTCTCACAGATCTCGAAGAGACCCGCCGTGCCCTCGAGCGGCTTCGTGATCTCGGGGTCACGGTGAGCATCGACGACTTCGGCACCGGATACTCATCGCTCGGATACTTGACCCAGCTTCCGATCGACACGCTGAAGATCGATCGCTCGTTCATCGCCGATGGCCTCACGAGCCGGGACGGCATCGCCGTGTCCTCCATGATCATCGGGCTTGCCCGGACGCTGCGTCTCGATGTGATCGCCGAAGGTGTCGAGAACGAAGAGCAGCTCCGTTTCCTCGGTGAGCTCGGGTGCTCCCGGGTCCAGGGCTTCTTGATCTCCCGCCCGATCCCCGGCGACCAGATCCTGGACTTCGTATCCGCCTTCGCTGGTGAATCGGTAGTCAGCAC
>JAOZMA010000026.1 GCA_029934555.1 Acidimicrobiia bacterium
TGGAGTGCACGGGATTCTTCATCGGCTTCGGCGCGCCACCGGGCGGCATCATCGCTAGCCCGTGATCTCATCTGCTCGGCCGCGACCCTTGCCTCCTGCAAGACCCGCTTGACTTCCTCGCCCACGACATCCAGTTCGGTGGCAAGATCGACCGGACGAGAGAGGCCCAATTCGCTCAGATTGCTCTCGAGGCTCTGGATCTGCCGCTCGAGCGCGTCGATACGCGCCTCGTTCTCTTCGCGGTATGCGTCGACCTGCCGGCGGTCGTATCCCTTGCGGGCTAGCGGGAACGCATCGGCCCGCGCTGCGTGGGAGGTGGAATCGTCCATGGGGCCAGGGTAACGAGGCTTCCCTACCGTCCCGGGTATTCAGGCACCATCAGGCGCCGAATGCTCACTCGTAACCGAGGTAGTCCAGCGCATCGTCGATCGTCTCGACCCGCACAACGATGATGCTGTCCCCCGCAGCGGCCACGGCGTCGTCATAGTTGTTCGCGGGGATGAAGACGATGGTCGCTCCTGCGTCGATCGCTGCATGGACCTTCTGAGTCACTCCCCCGATCGCTCCAACGGTGCCATCGTGAGAGATCGTTCCGGTACCGGCCATACGAAGGCCACCGGTGAGGTCTTCCTCGGTGAGTTGGTTCATGATCTCGAGAGTGAACATCATCCCGGCCGAAGGACCGCCGATGTTCTGCGAATCCATATCAACTTCGACGGGGAACTCGATGATCGGCTCGTTGTTATCAAGCAGCACGCCAACCATCGGTTTCGAGGGGTCATCGACGTGAACTCCGAGGACGATATCAACCTCGATGACCTCGACCTCGCCGGAGCCGTCGATGGTCCGTTCGATCGTGAGAGCGATGCGGTCGCCGATCTCCCTATCGGCCAGATCGTCGATCACATCGGAGCGGAAAGCGACTTCATGCCCGTCGATCCCGATGATGATGTCATCAGCGAGCAGCACACCATGGGCTGCCGAGTCCGGGACGGTCTCGATCACCAGGGCACCGGTTCCAATGTACGTGGGTTCGTACCCGAGTTGGGTGAGCGCCACGAACTGTGCGTTGGTCTTCGACTGCTCCATGCGGGCGAGGTTCTCCCTGCGAAGATCCTCGGGCGACACGTCGGGGGGTCGAATGTTCTGACGAGGCGCTACGGCGACCTTCGGATTGACCTGTGCTGCGACGTACTCGAAAAGGTTGGCTTCACGAAGCGAGACGGTCAGGAAGAACATCTCGCCATCGATGACCTCATCCTCTCCCACTACGTGCACGAAATCAGACGTGTCGTAGACGGGCCCCGGCGACAGCGTGTAGTACGCCACCTTGATCGGCCATGCGATGGCAATGGCGATTCCGATCACCATGAACACGGCAGCGAGGACGAACGGCCACTTGGGAATGCGGTAGCGATCGGGCGCGCCGGGTTCAGGCGTGTCCGTGCGGTCTGTTTCCGTCATGATCGTGTCGTCCATCTTCGGCGAGGTTACCGATGATCGCGATTTGCCACGGCGATCAAGCGATTCGGCGACCCGCGATCAGATCGGCCTGAACGACGATCCGGTAGCGCGCTGATCCCCTGGGGTGACAGGCGAACATCGTCACGATCGGTCTACCGACGTCGTATGAGATCCAGAGTTCGTCGGGTTCGACCACGAAGCTATCGGAGACCTTGTACATGACCTCGAAGCCCGAGCCGTCTTCCACATATACGAGGTCACCGTTGTCGAGTCGATCGAGACCCCAGAACGGTCGAGAGTGGGTTGTCCGATGACCGGCGAGCACCATGTTCCCCGATCCCCCCGGTGCAGAGGTCCCTGCCCACTGTGCCACGCCACGATCGATCACGGACAGAGCGATACCCGATCGAATCGCCTCATCGAGATCGATCGCAGGGATCCTGATCCTCGATACGACAACGCCGGACTGTTGCGTGCGGTGGAACGAAGGTTGGCGGGCCAAAGACGGGGCGGCGTCTTCGGATGACGCGGCCCCCGCAGGCAGCGCCGCGAATGCACTGAAGACGAGGCCGAACACGGCCATGAAACGAATTGCCGATCTCACGAGTCTCATTGTCGTCCACATCGGCTGTTACCGCCTCCTCCTTGAGGCGCCAGACGGCACCGACCCGAGCGAAGGACCGAACATGCAGGCTCTCCATCCGAACGTCATCACCGGCGTCACACTCCCTCGCAGGGCCGTAACAACGGCCGTCCTCGTCGTCGGGTTCGCTCTGATCACCGCGGCGGCTGCGCAAATCCGAATCCCCCTCCCGGGGACACCGATCGCCGTCACAGGTCAGACCTTCGGCGTCCTCCTCGCCGGTGCCGCACTCGGATCCCGGGCCGGTGCAGGGAGCATGCTCCTGTACGTATCGCTGGGGGCGATCGGCTTTCCGTTCTTCGCCGGCGGCGAAAGCGGTTGGACATACGCGACGGGCGCATCGTTCGGCTATCTCGTCGGATTCGTCGTGGCGGCTGGACTCATAGGACGCTTCGCCGAACAGCGCCGGGACCGGGCGATTCGCACCGCAATCCCCGCCTTCCTGCTCGGGAGCGCCGCCGTCTACACCCTCGGCGTCACATGGTTGTGGGCCACCGTCGATGCGATCCCAACATTCGGAGCCGCACTGAGTGCGGGTCTGTACCCGTTCATCGCAGGAGACCTGGTGAAGGCAGTTGCTGCAGGTCTACTGCTGCCCGCTGCGTGGTACGTAGTCAAGAGAGCTGACAGCTGACAGCAGACAGCAGACAGCGGACAGCCAGAAAACCAAAGACCATTCTGGCTGTTGGCTGTTGGCTGTTGGCTGTTGGCTGTTGGCTGTGAGCTGTTGGCTGTTGGCTGTTGGCTGTTGGCTGTCCCCGTTTCGGCCGGGGGGACGGACACGTCCTGGCGACTGGAGACTGGGGACTGGCGTCTCCCTACAGATCCATCTCTTCGCCCAGGTAGGCCTTGATAACGTTCGGATCGTTCTGGACTTCTTCGGGGGGTCCGACGGCGATGCGCTCGCCGAAGTCGATGACCATCACCCGGTCGGCGATGTCCATCACCAGACCCATGTCATGCTCGACGAGGATCATCGCTATCCCGAGCTCTTCGCGGATATCGAGAATGAACCGGGCCATGTCCTCGGTCTCCTCCAGGTTCATACCGGCCACCGGCTCGTCGAGCAACAGCAACTCCGGCTCCATCGCCAAAGCACGGCCGAGCTCGACCCTCTTCTGGATCCCGTACGGCAGCATCGCCACGGGGTACTTGCGCCAGCGTGCGATCTCGAGGAAGTCGATGATGTCCTCGACCACTGCCCGGTTCGCGAGCTCTTCCTTCTTCGCCGGGCCGATCCAGAGAGCCCCGTCCCACCAGGACGTCTTCGTCCGAACGTGGCGTCCAAGCGTGATGTTCTCGAGCACGGTCATGTGGGCGAAAAGCTCGATGTTCTGGAACGTGCGGGCTATGCCGAGGTCCGCGATCCGATCCGATCTCGTACCCAGGATGTCCTCATCCTTCCACCGGATCGATCCCTCCTGCGGCTTGTAGAGACCGTTGAGGCAGTTGAAGATGGACGTCTTCCCTGCACCGTTCGGGCCGATGATCGCGAAGAGCTCTCCGTCGTCGACGTGGAAGCCCACACCGTCGAGCGCTTTGATTCCCTTGAACGCCAAACTCACGTCACTGAACTCGAGAAGGTGGTCGTAGTCACCGTGTTCGGTCGCACTGTCGAACTGGAGCGTCGTTCGGCGTGTCGTCATGACAACCACCTCTTCCGCCGCTTGTAGTGCTTGACGTCACGGAACGACTTCCGTTCCCCTTCACTGTGGAGCCCGAGGTAGAACTCCTTCACGTCCTCATCTCCGAGGAGCTTCTTCGGATCCCCGTCCATGACGATCTTTCCGGTCTCCATGATGTAGCCGTAATTCGCGATGGACAGCGCCATGTTGGCGTTCTGCTCGATCAGCAGAACCGACACGCCCTGCGTGTTGATGTCCACGATGATGTCCCGTATCTGCTGCACGAGCATCGGGGCCAGCCCGAGCGTCGGTTCGTCGAGGATGAGCAGCTTCGGATCGGCCATGAGCGCACGACCGATCGCGAGCATCTGCTGCTCGCCTCCCGACAGGTATCCGGCGGTATCTTTCCGTCGTCCTTGCAGCACGGGGAACAGGTCCATCACCCGTTCATGGGCCGCGGACACGGAAGAGCGGTTCGAGTTGGTGAAGGCACCGGCTCGGAGATTGTCATCGACGCTCATCTCGGAGAAGATCCGCCGTCCTTCGAGCACCTGGGAGATCCCCAACCGGACGATCGCCGCCGGGTCCTTGCCATCGATGCGATCACCCTCGAAGGTGACGGATCCCTTCGTGATGTCACCGTCGTGGATGTCGAGGATGCCCGTGATAGCGCGCAGCGCCGTCGTCTTGCCTGCTCCGTTCGCTCCCAGCAGGGCGATGATCTGCCCGTCCGGCACGGTCAGCGACAAGCCACGAAGCACGAGGACGACGTCGTTGTAGACGACCTCCAGGTTGGCTACTTCGAGCATCCGTTCCTCTTACCTTCTTGTTGTTTGTGTCTGCTGGTCGGTGGGTGGCCGGACCCGGAGGCCCGGCCACCCGATTACTCGTCTAGAACTGGAAGCAAGCTTCCTGGAAGTCGAAGCTCTCGGCCGTCGGACCGACGAAATCGCTCTCAACGATCTCGGAACCGGATCCACCAGCTTCGAGGTTGGCCACCGACGGACGCCACAGCGTGATGGAACGCTGGATCTGGTCGGCGGTACTCCCCGTGTAGTTCTCCGCGGGCGCCATGCCCTGGAAGTCCACGTTGTCGAGCGTCCTGAGCGCAGCCAGGACACCGGCACGGGTCATGTCGCCGCTCGCATAAGCCGCCTCGAGGGCAGCATGTACGATCATCGCTTCGACAACGCCGAGTCCGACGTAGTCGTTCGCGGGGATGTCGGCACCGGACGCCTCAACGAGCTGCATGGTCAACGCCATACCGGCCGAGTCGCCACCCCACGGCTGCATGTAGAAGGTGCCGTACCAGTCACGCTGGATCGCGTCGGCGATCGGCGACACAAGGAACGCCGGGTTGTACGTCGGGCCCGAGCCGGACCACTTCGCCTCGAAACCCTGCTGGAGGGCTGCGCCGTAGACCTCGGAGAAGGTGGTCGGCGTTGTCGTGACGTACACGAGGTCGGCACCAGAGGCGACGATCGCGTCTGCGATCGGCTTCTGGTCCTGACCGGGGATGATCTTCCCGGAACCGTCGTAGACAATCTCGATGCCGTTGATCTCGGCCCACATCGTGGCGCCCGCCATCGGGTCGAAACCGAAGTCACCGGGGATCGACGCAATCGCGAGCGTCGGCGCATCGTTGCCTTCTTCGGCTTCGACAGAAACCATCCAGTCGAGACCGTTCATCGCCTCGAGGCAGTACGGATTCCCTGTGTGGAGCACCGTCGGGGCGATGTTCGTGTCGGTCCATCCCGAGTACCAGGTCGCCGGGACGGCGATCATGCTGTCCTCTTCGAGGGCGTCGGAGATGGCGAGGGTCTGGGGCGATCCCGTCGTGTGGCTGATCGCAACGACAAGGTCGCGGATCTCGTCGTAGGCCGCGATGTGCTGTTCGACCTGGTAGTTCGTGTCGCGGGTCTCCATCAGGACTTCCATGCCGCCGATACCGCCGTTGCCGTTGACCCATGCCCAGTACATCTGCTGCCCGGCAAGGATCGGAGCAACGAGTGGAGCGAACGGTCCGGTGAGGTCCGCCGTCTGCCCGACGGTGATCGTGCCGGCCTCAACATCAACACCGAAATCGGTCTTGAGATCCGCAGGCGCCACCGTTGTCTCCGTCGCAGCAGTTGTCTCCGTCGCGACGGTTGTCTCCGTCGCAGCAGTTGTCTCCGTGGCGACGGTTGTTTCGGTCGCATCACCGCCGGCCGTCGTTGTCGTCGTGTCGTCGCCGTCGCTGCTACAGGCTGCTGCAACGAGCGCCAGAGCGAGCACCAGAACGAATATCCTCAGTTTCTTCATGCATTTCTCCTCATGCCCGATCTCATGCCCTGGCCAGGGACGATCGGGCCATTGCTAGTAGGTGAATGGCCACGATTTCCAGTAGTTGCGTACTCGGATCCAAATACCGTAGAGGCCGAGCGGTTCGAAGATCAGGAACCCGATCAGCAGCAGCCCGTAGAGGAACAGGTTGAACTGCCCGATGTTGAGACCGGGAGAGGTACCCGGGAGGGTGGAGACGATCCCTGGATCGTCGATTCCGGTCGATACGAAGATCCCGGCGAACCATGAGAAGAATCCGCTCCCCGACTCGGCCACGGAGGCGAGGAACCCGGTGAAGTCCTGCACGATCCTCGGGAGCAGAATCACGAACGCCGAGCCGAGGAGAGCCCCCGAGACGGTTCCGATTCCCCCGATGAGCAGGATGGCGACGAACTGGATCGACATGAACAAGGAGAACCCTTCCGGAACGAGGCGACCGACGAAGGCACCAAGGATCGCACCCGTCAACCCAGCGAATCCTGAAGAGAGGGCGAACGCGATCAGCTTGTTCTTCGCTTCTGCAACACCCATCACCTCTGCAGCGATGTCCCGATCCCGAATCGCCATGAACGCACGCCCGGTCCTCGTCCGTTGGATGTTCTTCGTGATGATCACCGCCATGATCACGAAGATGAGCAGCAGGAGATACGTCTTCGCCTCACTCGTCACGCTGATTCCGAACCATGATCCATCGGTCGTGAAGTCCAGGAACGGAACCTCCTCCTTCCAGAAGCGGAATTGCAACGAGGGGAACTCGCGGCCGGCCTGGGCTCCACCGGTGATGAACGGCGTGCTCCGGAAGATCCACTCGCCGAAGAAGACCAATCCAAGTGTCACGATCGCTAGATAGATGCCCCTGACTCGCACGGCGGTCGGAGCGATGAGCGCCCCGACGAGCGCCGCCACGATGCCGGCGGCGGGCAGCCAGATCCAGATGGGTAGCCCCAAACCCCACGTGGACTTGCCGACCTCGCCGCCGAGGACCGCGGCGGTATACGCGCCGATGCCGACGAAGAAGGCCTGACCCAGGGAGACCTGCCCGGCAAGACCGGAGAGAATGTGGAGGCCGAGCGCGCCGATGGCAAAGATCGCCACGCGGCTGAGAAGCTTCAGCCAATCGTTGTCGGAAAGGAATCCGAGGCCGGGGATCACACCGAACGGGACAATCACCAGGAAGGCGAGGAAGGCCAACGCAGCGATCTTCTGCGTCCACGTGGGCAGCAGCGCCATCTCCGAGGAGTACGAGACGTAGAGGCGGGGGCGAGTTCTCATACTCGGCGGATCTCTTCGGTACCGAACAGACCGTATGGCCGAACCAGGAGGACAACGAGCATGACGAGGTATGGCATCACGCCAGCGAACCCGAGACCGAGGAACGAGAAGGTCGCGCCGGTGAGATACGCGCCGGCGTACGACTCAGCGAGCCCGACGATGAACCCGCCGACGACGGCTCCTGTGATTGAGTCGAGCCCTCCGATGACGATCGCTGGCAGCGCCCGGAAGGCGAAGAACGCGGTGGTGTTGCTGACACCGATCGACGAGCGCGGGAACAGCGACGAGAAGATGCCCGCCGTGGCGGCGAGGCCTGCGCCGATCGCCCACGCAAGGGCGAAGATGCGGCCGGCGCTGATGCCCTGCGCCATTGCAGCTTCCTGGTCGAACGCCACAGCCCTCATTGCCACGCCGTAACGGGAGCGGAAGAACAGCGCCAACCCGACCAATGCGATGATCGTCACGACGACGGTCGCGATCTCGGACTTGGCGATGACTGCGGGACCGATGTTGACCACATCCGCTCCCCATGGATCACCGAGGGGGCGGGGATTGGTGCCGATGAGATCGTCGGTGACCGTCCGGATCACGATGTCGAGAGCGATCGTGATCATCACGACCGAGAACAGCGGTTCGCCGATCATCGGTCGGATCGCGAGCCGCTCGAGCACGAGACCAACCACGGCCGTGATCAGAACCGCCACCAGAGCTGAGAGGATCCACTGAACCGTGGTCGGCAGGAACGTGACGTAGCGCCCGGGGAAGTTGATCACGGTCGCGAGGTAGGCGGCGAAGAAGGCACCAAGCGCCGCCAACGCGCCGTGTGCGAAGTTGAGAACCTGGGTCGCCTTGTAGATGAGGACCAGACCGAGTGCGAGGAGTGCGTAGATCGCCCCGAGGGCGATGCCGCTGCTGGTGGCATTGGCGAACTTGTCGACGGCCTCCTGGCCGCCGGCCTGAGCGAAGACGAGGAGGTCGAGCGTCATGTTCCGTACATCTCCGCGATCGCGTCGTGGTACGTGCGTTCCATCGTCTTGCGCTTGATCTTCTGCGTGGCCGTCAGCTCGCCATCTTCGTGATCGAGCTCCTTCGGGATCATCCTGAACTTCTTGATCTGCTCAACCGTGGCAAATTTCCCGTTCGTCTCGGTGACGATGCCCTGCACCAGTTCGATGACCTCGGGCTTCTCGGACAGATCCCGGTAGGTCGTGTACGGGATCCGCTTCGACAGCGCCCAGTTCCCGACCACGTCGTACTCGATCGCGACGAGTGCCGTGAGGTACTTGCGCCCATCGCCGATGACCATGGCTTCTTTGATGAACGGCGACGTCTTGAGGCTGTTCTCGATCTCGGATGGGGAGATGTTCTTCCCGCCGGACGTGATGATGATGTGCTTGATCCGATCGATGATCTTGAGGTGGGTGCCGTCGACCCACACACCCACGTCGCCGGTCTTCAGCCATCCGTCGTCTGTGAACGTCTCGGCGGTCTCTTCCGGCTTGTTCCAGTAACCGATGAAGTTCCCATCGTGCTTCGTCTGGATCTCGCCGGTCTCTTCATCGAGACGGAGTCCGATCCCGGGGTACGGCTCGCCGACGGTCCCGACCTTGTTCCTGTCGTGGAAGTTGAGCGTCGCAACGGCAGCGTTCTCCGTCATCCCGTACAACTCGACCATCGGGACACCGAATCCCATGAAGAACTCGATGACTTCGGGGGCGATCGGCGCGGCGCTCGTGCCCGCCCATCGACACCGTCGCAACCCGACACGTTCTTTGAGCGCACGGAACATCAGCGGATTACCGATCCAGTAGGCGAGACGGGATCCGACCGTGTATCTACCGTCGTTCTTGACGCGACTTCTACCGATGTAGGCGGCGAGTTTGTAGCTGAAGCCGTTGATGAGACGCTTGAAACGGGACGCGTCGTTCAACTTGATGAGGACCGTGGCGTGGATCTTCTCCCAGATGCGAGGCACAGCGAAGAAGAGCGTCGGTTGGATCTCCTGGAGGTTGATCTGAACCGTCTCGATGGATTCGGCGAAGTTGAGGACAACACCGGAAGCGCACATCGTCCAGGTCGACATGATCCGCTCGGCAACGTGCCCAAGGGGGAGATAGGTGAGGACCATGTCGTGAGGGCCCGGCATCTTGTCGTCGGCGGTGCGGCCCACAGCGAGGATGATGTTGTCGATGGCGAACGTCGCGTTCTCGTTGCTGAGCATCGCCCCCTTCGGTGGCCCTGTCGTTCCCGACGTGTAGACCAGCGTGACGATGTCATCGGCCTGGGCTTCGGCCATCGTCGCTGCGACGGTGCCGGGGTGCTCCTTGCGGTGGGCCCGCCCAAGCTCCATGAAGTCATCCCAGAACATGAGCCGATCGTCGTCGTATGACCGGAGTCCGCGAGGCTCGAGATAGATGATCGTCTTGATGTTGGGGAAAGCATCGGGACCGGCGTCGAGCATCTTGTCGACCTGCTCTTGGTCCTCGGCGATGTGGACCCTGGCCCCGGAGTCGTTGACGAGGTACTGGACTTCGGCCATCGGATTCGTGGGATAGAGACCCGTCGACATCGCACGGATGGCGACGGCTGCCAGGTCCACGATCACCCATTCGGGGCGGTCCTCGGAATGGATAGAGACCACATCGCCCCGCTCGACGCCCAGAGCGAGAAGCCCGTGGGACGTGATGACGATCTCTTCCCACAGGTCGGACCAGGTCCGCTCCTGCCAGATTCCGAAGTCCTTGTTGCGCATGGAGACGGCGTCGGGCGTGGAGTGGGACCGATCTCGCACCATCCACGAGACCGTGCGGTAGGCATCAGAGAGATCGGGTTCACCCACGCGTTCAAGCGTCGTAGTCACCGCTCCGCTTCCTCCCGATAGCCGACTGCGGGAGTACTTTAGAGGGTTGAACCGGCCCCCGCGCCGCCCGGCGGAGGGCTGTTAGGTGGGTTGGCGGCCGA
This sequence comes from Acidimicrobiia bacterium, assembly GCA_029934555.1. Classification (GTDB taxonomy): domain Bacteria; phylum Actinomycetota; class Acidimicrobiia; order Spongiisociales; family UBA5794; genus JAHEEL01. Next base: position 10,288 of record JAOZMA010000026.1, read on the forward strand.
CGATCATCTCTGCGGCCTCGCGAACCGACGGGTTCCGGTCCTCCGCCGCCGCGTGAATCGCCGGCTCGACGGCCGGATCATCGAAGACCGTCAGGGCAACAACAGCCCTCCGGCGGACCTGCGGCGGAGCAGCAGCGACGAGCTCGAGCAGCGTCGGCAGCGCCCCATCGTCACCGATCGATCCAAGCGCCGCGACCGCCGCCTCCCTGGCCGCCCGATCACCTTCGGTCGATGCCAGCTCGATCAGCCACGGAACGGCCGACGCGTCGCAGAGCTCCCCGTACGCCGTGGCGATCGCCTCGACGACGCGGGGGTCGTCATCGTCGCGGCCGAGCATGAGAGCACTCTCCCATCCCCCATCGGTACCGCCGAGAGCCTCAGCGGCCATCGCTCGGACAGCGCCATCGTCATCGTCGGTGACGAGTCGACACAGCTCCGCTACCGAATCGTCGTTGAGGCCGGAAGCGACACAGACCGAGATCGCGAGTCGCCGCACAGCCGCGTCCCCATGACCGAGAAACGGAAGCGGATCATCGAGCAATCGAACCAACGTCTCCCTGTCGGTATCGCGGGCCATGTCACGAGTGATGGAGATCCTCCCTCACCCATTCGGCGCCACCCGGCCAGTGCTCCTTCTTCCAGATCGGTGCCCGGGCCTTGACCTCGTCGATGAGGTAACGCCCGGCCTCGAACGCATCGACCCGGTGAGGTGATGAGACCGCGACAGCGATCGATATCTCGCCAACCCCGAGTTCACCGACCCGATGGATGGCAGCAACTCTCCTCACAGGCCAGCGTTCCCGGACCTCGGCGACAACTTCGGCGATCTTGTCGACGACCTGCTCGTCGTAGGCCTCGTACTCGAGGTGTGTCACATCTGCCCGCCCCGGCGAGTGATCACGCACGGTCCCAACGAACAACACGACAGCGCCGGCCTCGGGAGCTGACACCGCGGCAACGACCGTCGTTGGATCGACCGGATCGGGCGATACAGCGATCAGATCTGACTGCTGGGATAGGTGGTGTGAGGGCATACAATCTTCTCCGTGGACGACATTACCAATGGGAACACGCCAGAGTCGGCGGACTCTCAGCCGGATGACTCGCAAACGGGGACATATCTGACCCCGTGGAACGTGCCGCCCGTCGCACCACCTCCTGCCTCCACACCCGTTCAACCGCAGGCGCCGGAGACCGAGACCCGTGGACACATCTCGACGGGTGTCGTCGCGTTCATCTCTGCCGTGCTCGGCGCTGCCGCCGTCGTCGGCATCCTCGCACTTCTCGGTCTCTTCTCGACCGACACGACCGAAGAGGTCGCGGCCCCCACAGAAGCGACCACGGCCCCGGCAGGCACCGTGGTCCAGCAGATCACCAACGAGATCATCACGAACGGCGGGGATGACGCCGTCTCCGAAGCCGTCGCCATCAAGGTCATTCCCTCCGTCGTCACCGTCGAAGTCGGTGACCTCGAAGAGAACGTCTTGACCCTCACGGGCAGCGGGTCGGGCGTGATCATGGACGACGGGTTCATCGTCACCAACCATCACGTCATCGAAGATGCAACCGTCACCCGGATCGTTCTCCAGGACGGTCGAACCTACGACACCGAGATCGTCGGCTCAGACGCGTATTCGGATCTCGCCGTGCTCAAGATCGACATCGAAGGTCTCCCCCCGATCGAATTCGGCTCCACGGATGAGGTCGTGATCGGGCAGTTCGCCGTCGCCGTCGGCAACCCGCTCGGTCAAGTCGGTGGCGCTTCGCTCACTACCGGGGTCATCTCAGCGCTCTCCAGAACCGTCGAGGTCGGCGACCAATCACCGCTCTACGGCATGCTCCAGACCGACGCTCCCATCACATCGGGGTCGAGCGGCGGCGCCCTTGTAGATGCCTCGGGAGATCTCATCGGCATCACGTCGGCTATCGGCGTTGGGCGCGGTGGCGCTGAAGGCATCGGATATGCGATCCCCGTCGATCTCGTCCGACGCATCACCGATGAGATCATCGAGACCGGCAAGGTCCTCCACGGGTTCATCGGTATCTACGGCACCGACTACATCGAGACGGCCGACGATGGCGCTCTCGTTCCCGGCGGCGCCGAGATCGCAGAACTCTGGGATGGAGAAGAGGGATCTGCCGCTGGACGCGCTGGATTCGAAGCGGGCGACGTCATCGTCTCAGTCGAAGGAGTCGAGATCACCTCGATGGAAGATCTCGTCATCGAACTGCGACTCTTCCACGTTGGAGATGAGATCGAGATGACCGTGATGCGTGACGGCGAACCGTTCACCGCCTCTCTGGTCCTCGATGAGCGACCGGAAGATCCCGCACCGATCGTCGAAGAAGAATATGAAGAGGCACCCGATGACGAGTGACCTTCCGTTCAGTGGCGACGGAGATGACCTCTTCGCCCAGATGTTCCGCATGTTCCAGTCATCGGGTCCGGTCAATTGGAAGATCGCCAGGGAGTTGACGAAGAATCTCGCCGGAGAGCGCGAGCCGATCGACCCCAATATCGCCGAGGAGTATCGCGAACTCGCCCATGTGGCGGAGCTCCGAATCCAAGCCACGGCCAACCTGCCTGCGCCATCTCCCGGAGAGCTCAATCCAACCGACCGGGCAACCTGGGCGCTGGAGAACGAGCAGACGTTCCGCATCCTCATCGAGCCTCTCGGCGACAAGCTCACCGGAGGCCTCGGAGGGATTCCCGGAGCAGAGTCACTCGGCCAGATGAGTGCCATGCTCCAGCCCCTCGGACCTGCGCTTCTCGGCATGCAGGCCGGAACGATGGTCGGATTCATGGCCCACCGGGTGCTCGGACAGTTCGACACCGGGATCCCGGCCGTCGATCAAGACAAGCCATACTTGATCGTCCCGAACGTCGAGGCCTTCGCGTTCGATGCGGAAGTCGATACCCGTCAGGTCCGGTTGTGGGCCGCACTCCACGAGATGATCTTCCAACGGCTCATGGAGATCGAATGGCTGCGGGGTCACTTCGTATCCGTGGTCGAAGCCTTCTACGAGACCGTCGAACTCGACCTCACCGACGTCATGGGACAGATCGGCGCTCTCGAAGACCCGGATCAGATTCGTGAGCTTCTCGGCGAAGAAGGGGCCTCGGCGCCCGCCCTCTTGAAGGGCACGTCCGATCCGAGCCGGCTTGCTGCGATCCAGTCGCTCACCGCATTCATCGAGGGCTACGGCGACTACCTGGTCCGCAAGGCGGGGGCCGAAGTGCTGCCACACCTCGAGCGGATCGAGATCGCCAACACCCGGCGTCGATCCGAACCCGACCAGACCGAGCAGTCGCTCCAGCAGGTGGTCGGCCTCGAACTGCAACGCCATCGAGCCGCCGATGCGGATACGTTCTGTATCGAAGTCGAGGAGCGATGGGGAGAGCCAGCTCTCGACCGCATCTGGGAACAGCCTGAGAATCTCCCGAGCCTCGCAGAGCTAACCGACCCGGTGGGTTGGGCGGCGCGAGTGATGATGGATACGTTCGAGTTGTGAGCTTCGATTCCGAAACTCACAACTCGAAGCCAACAGTTCACAGCTGACAGCCAACAGCCAAG
>JAOZMA010000262.1 GCA_029934555.1 Acidimicrobiia bacterium
GCTGTTCATCGCTGTGATCATGGTGGTCCACCTCGCGATCGCCGTCTGGGCGCTCGTCGCGATGCCCGGTGCACGCATGGCCGGCCTTCTGCAGGCTCTGCTTGCCGGCGTCGTTCTGTACTTCCTGTACGGCAGTGAGGACAGCAACGAGTTCTTCGCCTAATCGAGACCAACTCCGAATCAACGAGGGTCGACGACTTCGGTCGTCGACCCTTCTCGTGTGGCATCTAACACGCCGCGACGGCATCAAGGAATCTGGAGGCGCTGGAGCATGATGAGAAGGTCGTTGATCGTTGCTGTTCTGGGAACGGCTCTCATGGCTGTGGGCGCATGGCCCGCTTCTGCGACGTGGTCGGTCGTTGCTGTGGATCCCGATACCGGGGAGGTCGGCGTGGCGGTTGCGAGTTGCGTCGGGTTCGAGGTCACCGTGGTGCCCGTGCTCGTGCCGGGTGTGGGGGCTGCGGCGTCCCAGGCCAGTATCTCGAAGCTATCCGGAGGGCGGCTGGTCGAGGCCATTTCCGGAGGTGCGAGCGCCGAGCAGGCGATCGACTCCGTCGTCGCCGCCGATGATGCACCGGACAGTCGCCAGTTCGGTGTCGTGGTACTCGACGACGGCGGCGCTGGGTGGACGGGGTCCGAGGCGTTCGACGTTGCGGTCGATCGCCGCTCCGATGACGGGATGGTCTCGGTACAAGGCAACATTCTCGTCTCCGACGCCGTGGTCGATGCGGCGTTCGTCGGGTTCGAAGCGTCCGACGGCGATCTTCCTGACCGATTGCTGGCCGGACTCGTTGCGGGCGCTGACGCTGGTGGTGATTCTCGATGTGGCGACCAGACGGCAACTTCTGCAACTCTGATAGTCGCTCGATCGGGTGACCAGAACTACGCCCACACCGATGCAGTTCCGTTGGGTGTCGATCCCGACACCGAAGTGGTGCCCTCCGTGTTCGTGTCCGTGTTGGTAGAAGAGGGGAGCGATCGCGCCCCCGATCGCCTCGTTCAGGCGTGGAACAACGCCGATCATGCAGCGGAGTCGGTGGTGATCCGCCAGATCGACGACGGTGCCGACTCAGCCATGCAGCAGGGCCGTACGATCGTGTTCGTCTTCCTTGGAGCGGCCGCATTGATCGGCGCAATACTCATTGTCAGTTTCGCCGTCTGGGTGAGGCACCGCCGGAGCACGCCCCAGTAGCTAGAAGACCCCAGTGTGGCTTGATGCCTGAGGCGACCTAAGCCTGGCCCTCGAAGTACTTCTCAGACCTCTGGTCACCGTAGAGCATCCACAAGATCATCACGGCCAGGAGTCCGGACAGTATCCCGTGACCGGCGGTGCCGCCGGTGTGATGCGTCAGCATCACCCACACGAGCACGGCCAGTCGGAAACCGACAACGACCGCCACGACGACGCGTGCGCCATTCGATCCACTCATCAGATACCACGCCGCTACGACGAGGAGGATGGCTGCGATCGCCTCAGCGATGCCCGAGTAGAGGAGGTTGTCCGAGTTGAGGCCAGCATTGGCCGCGACTTCTGAGTCTCTCCCGAAGATCAGAGCGAACGCGGCAACTGCGGCGATGACCGCCTTGATATACAACAGGATGCCGACGAATGTGATCGTCCCGGGACGGTGAACTGGACCCAGTGTCGTCATGATTTCTCTTCCCTGCTCAATGTCATATCTGTCGGCGGCAGCCTACCTGACAGGCACCGTTCAACGGGGGTGACTTGGACGTCGACGCAGGACCCTCCACGAAGACAGACATGAGAGGCACCCACGAGCCGTTCGGGTCGGCGTACGTGGTGGTGCGCCACGGATTAGGCGAGTCAGTACCGGCTATCGGCAATTGCCGCGACCGAACCGACTTAGGAAGATTCCCATTGCGTCCGCCGATTAGGCCGCGTATGTTCGGGGTCAGGCCCCTGGGGATTGGGGGACAACAGGAGATGGGGTACACATGAAAAGGATCGCTATCGGTCTTGTCGCGTTGGCGCTCGCTGTCTCAGCGTGCGGTTCGTCATCCGAGAGTGAATCGGAGGCAGCTCTGGACCAGGCGTATGAGGATGCCAGTGCTGCGTTCGACACTGAAGCGAATCCAGCGTCAGGAGAGGCTTCGGAACAGGCCGGCGAGGATGCCACAGGTACGGACGAAGGTGGGGACGACCTGATCTCAGCCGACGTCTCGATGGAGACCGCCGAAGGGACGCTCACCGCGAGCCTGTCGGAATTGCCTGACGATTTCGGAGACTTCCCGATGCCTCTTCCCGAGGGGTTTGTCGTCGAGACCGCAATGAGTGCACCCGCTGGTTCGGTTGTTCGGGTCGCATATCGCGATCGTGACTTCGACGGCCTTGTCGCGGAGGTCGAAGCATGGAGATCCGCCGAGGCAGGTGACTGGACGTCGAAGAACATGGACATCGAGACCGCCGACGGAACGCCGTGGCGCCGGACCAGTTTCTCCAACGGAACCGGCACCGCTGTGATCGTTCAGGAGTGTTATAGCTACGGACCGGGTGATCCCGACGCCGATTCGTGGAACGCAGTCTGCTTGGAGATCTTGTACTAGACGAACACGCGATACATAAGGGATGGGGAGCACATGAAGAGGATTGCAATTGGCTTAGCGGCGTTCGCTCTGGTTATCACAGCGTGTCAGTCGGCGGCGGAGGTTCTTGCCGAACAGGCGGCAGAACAGGCCCTCGGTGGCGATGTGAAGATCGATACGGATTCGGGCGAGGTATCGGTGGAGACCGAAGATGGGTCAATCACCATCGGCGGCGGTGAGTTGCCGGACGGCTTCTCGGTTCCGTTCCCTGATGGATACCAGGTCACGTCTGTGTTCACATCTGACGAAGGGGAGGCCGTGACCGTCGCCTATCCCGGCGGCGACTTCGATGCCATTGTGGCGTTCTACGACGATTGGACTGATGGTCAATCGATCGAGTGGTCCAAGACGGCGAGCAGTATCGGCACTGAGGAGCAATCCCTGGACTCAGCGAACTGGACAGCGGACGAGGGTTCCGGACTCATCCTCATCAGGAATCTCTGTCTCGTGGCCGACGAGTCCATTGATCCGGAGGAGTGCATCTCTGTGAGCATCAACGTCGGCAACGATTGACGAGAACGATTCAAGTTCTTCCTTCCTGACCTGGATCCTTCTGAGATCGTTCAGACGACCCTTGTTCAGGGCGCAGGTGGCCGCCCGCACGGGCGGCCAGAGAATCGACACTCCAGATCCCCGTCTTGACAATCGTTTGACACTTCCGAGCGATGCCTTGACACCTCCTTGACCGCTCTGTTCGACAGTTGCCTCAGCGACCTGGACACACGAGGGCCGGGCAAGAGAGGGAGAAGGACCACATGTATCCGATCGAGCGGACCGACTACATCAATGCCTACATCGGAGCTATTTCGGAAGAGATCGAACAATCGAGGATCGGCCGGCAGACGCCGAACGACCGTTCCCGACCGCTCGATCGGTTCTCCGCTGCGGTTGCCT
>JAOZMA010000263.1 GCA_029934555.1 Acidimicrobiia bacterium
GCGTCCCGGTATCGAACTGCTCTCTCGCATCCCGGACATCGATGCTTGCTACATCGTGGACCTTGGATGCGGGACCGGCCACCTGACCGCACTGCTTCAGGAACGCTGGCCCGATGCGGTGGTCATCGGCATCGACTCATCGGACGAGATGATCGAACGGGCTCGGGATGACCATCCAGATATGACATGGGTCGTCGATGACGTCGCGGCATGGGAACCGGCGGAGCCCGTCGACCTGGTCTTCTCCAACGCAGCCCTCCACTGGCTCGATGATCACGAACACCTCTTTCAACGGTTGCACTCCCTCGTGGCCCCCGATGGAGTCCTCGCCGTCCAGATGCCCGACAATTGGGATGCTCCCACGCACCGGATCCCGGCCGATGTCCTCGATAGCGGCGATTGGCCGACCAGCGCTCGAGCGGCGCTGATGAGCGACCGCCTGTCACGGCCAGAGGACTATGCACGATGGGTCCAACCGGCGAACGTCGATCTGTGGAGTACGACGTACTACTCAACAGTTGACCGGCGACGATCCGGTTTGGGAGTGGGTAACGGGGTCGGTGTTGCGCCCGGTTCTCGCGGCCCTGGACCAAACGGATCAAGATCGCTTCGCTCTGGCCTGTCGGGCACACTATCGGACGGCGTATCCGCCAGATCCGAACGGCATCACGGTGCTCCCGTTCAGCCGCCTGTTCATGGTCGCCCAGGTACCCGATGCGGGGAAGTGAATCCTCGATGCCAAGACCAACCGACGCGAACCGGCACAGCTAGAACGACCACCCATCCAGTCGGTTCTGCGTGGACTGGACCGACAACACGACACACCCATAGCCTGATATGGGCGGTCGCTAGCTCGGCTGCGGAACTGCACCAAGACTCAGGAACAGCTTCTCGGATATCGTGTTGCCGTCAGTGATGTAGAGCACAACCTGCTCCTCGCCCTTGTCGCTGAGACTGACGAGAGCAGTCGCGGTCACGTACCGGCCGAGCCCTTGATCCTTGCTGTCACTTCGGGTCATCACGATTGCTATGAACGGCAGGCCGTCGAGCATCATCACAAGCACCGCAGAGACGAACGCCCCGCCAACGACCGCCACATAGGAATGGTCGAGTAATGGCGAACCATCGAACCAAGACTCCACTTCTCCGACGGCTTCGTCGATGGTCTCTCCCTCGTAGTCGATGGTTCCGATGTATGCGTCGAGCATCAGTTCAGCCAGTGCGTGGACATCGGACGTGGTGAGGGCTCTAACCGTGACGTTGGCAACCGGATCGACCGTGATCGAGGCGTTGAGGGCGAGTAGGTAACGAATCTTCTCGGGCTCAGACACAGATTCACCCTACCCGCGTACACGTCTGAAAGTCAGGCCATGTTCTTGCTGATGTGTCCGCACGTGCATCCATAGGTGCTTCGATATGGGTGCCCTGCTTCGGCGGTGAGGGTTCGGGTCGGCAGACGTGAGAGAATCCCCAGATGCAGTGCATTGAGGGAGTCCTCCTGTTCATGACATGGTCGGACCGATGCGGATTCGGGAGGTTCGTTGTCGGTGGTGGCGATGCGGCTCACTGCATGTTGGGTGTAGCCCGCTTGTGTCGCACATGAGACGAGAGCAGGCACCGAGTCTGATCGGGACGTTGTGTCGGTGATCGACGCCGACATGGCACCAACGGATCTACCGAATGCCGGTCGCGTCGCTGTGTTGGCGTCGAAGGTGCCCGTCGCCTTGGTTGCCGTTGTGTCTGGCGTCACCATTGGAGTGTTCGTGGTGTTGGGCATCCTGCAACGGGTTGCGTTCCCGGACTGGAGCTTCGCGAACCTCGATTCGGAGGTGTCGATCGCAACGTGGTTTTCGGCAACCCTGTTGTGGGCCGCAGCGTTCTGGTGGCTGCTCGTCGCTGTGACTGCCCGACCTCGGTCGCTGGCAATCTGGGGCTGGTCGGCGGTCCTGGCATGGTTGGCACTCGACGAGGGGAGTGCTGTGCACGAGCGCCTGGAACGGTGGTCGGGAATCGACTGGCAACTCCTCTATGTCCCCTTGATGGGCGCTGCCGCCGTGGCCCTGTGGGGAGTGTTCCTCCGCTATCGGAGTCAGGCGCGCATCGGTGCGCTGCTCATGGCTGGTGCGGCGACTTGGATCGTCGTGTTGGCTCTGGAACTCATTCAGAATTGGGGTGGATCACCCGTACAGGCCGCCGTCTATGTCCCGACCATGATCACCGAGGAAGCGCTAGAGATGATCGGTTCAACTGCGCTGCTCATTGCGGCAATGCTGATACTGCAACGGACCGTCCGACCGGCGTCGAAGAGCGAAGCATGAAAGCGACGACACGCCCGATGCTGAAACTCGGAGGATGCTCGACCCGCCCGTATGAGTGCCGTTGTGCGTGCCTGGGGCTATCGAGTCGGGGCCTGGCAGAGGTCAAGTTCTGAGAAGACAACTGCGTTGTTGGCACGGTTTGTTCCGTTGGGTTTCCATTGGTCGTTGTTGGGGCCTGCGTATGAGGCCCACATCATCACAATCGACCGCTGGCCAACGTCGGCTATCAGTTGGGCAAGGATTGGGTTCATCACTGTCGACTGCTTCGGGAAGTAGATGGCAGGTTGCCCCGGCACGGTCTCAACGTTGTCGATTCCGACACCGAGCGGTTCAATCACGAGGTAGCTGCACGTAGTTCCGTCGGCGAGTTCGAAGTCAACAGCGGCTCCGACAGACATGCCATGATCGTCTGCACCATTCTTCCGATCTCTATCGGAATCATCGATCAGGTTGTAGAACGGCTCGCCGTTGTTGAGGTGAGCTGCCATCAACACGAGCCCCTCTTCTCCTGGTCCGGCGTGTCGGTCACCAACGGGCACCCAGATCACCTGCCCGTGGATCGGATCGATGATTCCTGGTGTCCGTGACTCGACCGATACCACAGCGTCCACTCCCAGGTCCAGACTGACCAGTCGTTGGGGGTCAGCCATGTCGACCGGAGGAACCTCTTCAGTCAGATAGTCGGAATCCGCAGGCGGGACGATGACGGCAGCCTGTGGGGGACGAGACGAAGTGACGATCGGAATCGTGGTAGTGGATACCTGACCGACAGCCAATGTCGATACCGGATCGCCCCCGGATGCACCAGCACAAGACGACACCAGTACACCAAAGGCAACAAGCATGGCAACAGCCAACCGCAACGTGACCTCCCGTCGCCAGAGGACCAGTTCGTCGTCCGCCACAAGACACCTACCCAGTCGCTGGAGGATTGGCCCCCCTACTGAGAGCCAATCTGCCTCAACGATCGAACCTACGGGCACGCACCGCCGCAACACTCAACGTAAGGAGACCAACAGCCGCCAACACCAGCACCGGCAAAGCCGTCGAACCACCATCAACAATGTCAGTCTCGACCTCAGCAATCGTTGTCGTGGCCGCAATGGTCGTCGACACGATTGACGTCGGCGCCACCGTGATCGACGTGGTCGTGGCCTCGGTCGTCGTC
>JAOZMA010000264.1 GCA_029934555.1 Acidimicrobiia bacterium
CACGAAAAATGGTTTGCGCATCAGGTCGGACAGAGTGGAAGGTCGAGAAGCATCCACCAAGCGTCTTGCCAATGATTTGACATGCAAGACCCCCGCAACATGATCCAGATCATCTTCAAATATCGGATAGCGTGAATAGGGTTCCTCGCACACAGTTTTTGTCACATCGTCCAGTGGGGTTGTCACAGAGATGCCCACTATGCGGTTCGTATCCTGTGGACAGATGAACTCAGGTACCTGGATTCGGAGGAGGTAGCGGCATTCGGCGTGGTCCTTGCTGCCGCACCGGAGTACCTGTGCCCGCAGTATCGGGTTCTCGCCGAAGACATCTCTTACTGGCTCGGAATCTGAGTCAACCCGACTCGAATCTCGTCGAGCGTTACCTCAATGCACGATGCGAGGGAGCGGTTGCTACGTCGTCCAGGATCCGTGGGAACGCAGCAGGCCGGCGAGGTCGGGGGGCCCCTTGCGCTCCTGTGCCTCTTCGATCTGGCCGACCATGAGGTCCTCGTATACCGGACGCTCGACATTGCGGAAGATCCCGAGTGGCGTGGGGCCGTGAGGCCCGTGCGATAGGCGGCTCAGGGCGAATGCGACACCCGGACCCGGGTTCTTCGAGGTGTGGACCTGGATGGCATCGAGGCCGACCTTCGCCACCTCGACGACTTCGGCGCCGTCCGGTCCGAGGCGAACACCCCATTCGTCGTTGGGCCCGAAGACGATGCGCTCACCTTCCTTGAGATAGATGCGATTGTCGTCGCGGCTCTCGCGGCTCGTCACCTCGGCGAACGCTTTGTCGTTGAAGACGTTGCAGTTCTGGTAGATCTCGATGAACGACGTGCCGCGATGCTGCGACGCCGCTTCGAGGATCGCCGTCATGTGCTTGCGATCCATGTCGATCGTGCGAGCAACGAACGTCGCTTCGGAACCAATGGCGAGACTGACCGGGTTGAACGGATAGTCGATGGACCCCATCGGCGAGGTCTTCGTCACCTTCCCCTGCTCCGACGTGGGCGAGTACTGGCCCTTGGTCAAGCCGTAGATCTGGTTGTTGAACAACAGGATGTTCAGGTTGACGTTGCGTCGCAGCGTGTGGATGAGATGGTTCCCGCCGATCGAGAGCGCATCGCCATCGCCGGTGATCACCCATACGGTGAGGTCCGGGTTCGCAGCAGCGATACCAGACGCTATGGCCGGCGCCCGGCCGTGGATCCCGTGTATGCCGTACGTGTCCATGTAGTAGGGGAACCGACTCGAACAGCCGATACCGGAGACGAACACGTGCTTGTCACGCTCGATGCCCATGTCGGCCAGGAAGGACTGGACCGTTGCGAGGATCGTGTAGTCGCCGCACCCCGGGCACCAGCGGACTTCCTGGCTTGTCTGGAAGTCCGCCCTCGTGTACTCCTTGATGTCGATGTTCATGAGTTGATCTCCCGGCAGATCTCGTTGAGTGCTTCTTCGATCTCGCCTGATTTGAAGGGGTCGCCCTGGATCTTGACGAGGCTCCTGGTCTCGATCAGGTACTTCGCCCGGATCATCATCGCTAGCTGTCCGCCGTTCAGTTCGGGGATGAGAATGACCTCCCTATCCTCGAGAACCTCGCCGAGATCCGGCGGGAACGGGTTGAGATGTCTGATCTGTGCGTGGGCGACCGAGCGACCGCTCCTGCGGGCGTTCAACACGCCTGCACGGATCGCACTGAAGGTGGATCCCCAACCGAGGACGAGAATCTTCGAGTCCTTGTCTCCGTGCACCGTGATCGGCGGGATGTCCTTCGCGATCCCATCGACCTTCGCCGCTCGCAGCTCCGTCATGATCTGATGGTTGGGGCCGTCGTAGGCAACCATGCCTGTGCGGTCCATCTTCTCGAGGCCTCCGAGCCGATGCTCGAGACCCGGCGTGCCGGGGACCGCCCACGGCCTGGCCAGCGTCTCGGGGTCACGGATGTACGGGAGGAAGGCATCGCCGTCGTTCGGCTTCGTCGCCTGAGTCACCGGGAACTTGGGGAGTGTCTCCACGTCGGGGATCAGCCAGGGCTCCGAGGAGTTGGCGACGTACCCGTCGGAGAGCACGATCACCGGCGTCATGTACTTCGTTGCGATGTGGGCGGCTTCGATGGCCACCGAGAACGCATCCGACGGTGAACCGACGGCAAGGATCGGGAGCGGCGCCTCGCCGTGACGTCCGTACATGGCGAACAGCAGGTCGGATTGCTCGACCCTGGTCGGCATGCCGGTCGACGGTCCCGCACGCTGCACGTCGATCACGATGAGCGGAAGCTCCATGATGAAGGCGAGGCTGATCATCTCCGACTTGAGGGCAAGGCCCGGACCGGAAGTCGTGGTCGCTGCGAGGTTGCCTGCGAACGCAGCGCCGACGGCGGTTCCGACACCAGCGATCTCGTCCTCTGCCTGGAACGTCTTGACGCCGAAGTGCTTCTGCTTGGCGAGCTCCTCGAGGATCGACGTTGCCGGCGTGATCGGGTACGAACCGAGGAACAGGGGCAGGTTTGCGGCCTGTGCTCCTGCGATGAGCCCCCACGCCATGGCGACGTTCCCTGTGATGTTCGTGTACTCGCCACTCGGGAGCGACGCCGCCTTCACCTCGAAGGTGTGGTGGAACTCCTCGGTGGTGATCCCGTAGTTGTATCCGGCGAGCAGTGCGGCCTTGTTGGCCGCGGCGATGGGGCTGTCGTCACCGAACTTGGTGACAATCCACTTCTGGATCTCGCCAAGTGGACGGGTGTACATCCACGACATGAGTCCGAGAGCGAAGAAGTTCTTCGAGCGAAGGACCGCGCGACCCTTCACGCCGGTGCCGACGAGGGCCTGCTTCGTGAGCTCCTCCATGGGAGCAGTCAACACGTGGAAATTGCTGAGAGACCCGTCCTTGAGCGGGTTCTCCTCGTATCCGGCCTTGTGGAGGTTTCGCTCGTTGAAGGCATCGCGGTTCACGATGATGAGGGCGCCCGGCTTGCAGTCGGCGAGGTTGGCTTTGAGCGCCGCAGGGTTCATGGCGATCAGACAGTCGGGGTGGTCACCCGGCGTGAGAATGTCCCAGTCGGCGATGTGCACCTGGAAGGAAGAAACACCTGCGATCGTGCCGGCAGGTGCGCGGATCTCGGAGGGGTAATTCGGCAGTGTGGCGAGGTCGTTGCCGAACATCGCGGAACTGGCGGTGAACTGCGTTCCGGCCAACTGCATCCCGTCGCCGGAGTCTCCGGCGAAGCGGATAACGACCCGGTCGATCTTCTCGGGTGGAGGTAGTGCGTCGGTCTCGGTGTCTGATGACACGGTGTCTGCTCCTGGTTGGTTATGGAGGTATCGGATGTACCGGTCCCCCGTGCTCGGCGGTCAAGTCTATGACGTTCGGATCACATCTCGGCCGACCGGGAGTGACCTTTGGAATGGACGTCTCCGTGGCACCCCGGAGTGGGTCACAAGGTAGATCAGTCGATCGGCAGGTCAGAGTCGGACGCGTC
>JAOZMA010000265.1 GCA_029934555.1 Acidimicrobiia bacterium
GACTCGGAGGCGAGTCTGCGCCTGGCCGCTCTCGACGATCTCGGTCGCCGCACTGGCATGGTGTTGCCCTCTCCGTGGGAGGAGCGGGCCGCCCGGATCCGCACCGCCGTTACCGACACAGAACTCGAGGAAGACTGGTCGATGCAGGCCCGATCGATCGATCCCGTCCAACTGATCTCCTAGACCGGAACCGCTACAGCGCCCTCCACTGGGTTACGACACGGTGATCTTCGTGCTCCGATTCGAAGTCGAGCGCAACGCTGATCGGCCCTTCCGGAACGTCGAGAGCACGGAACAGTCCCGGACTCTCGTATCCGCACACACGTTCTCCAGCTTGGGTTCGCAGGCTCACGGCGGTCAGGTCGGCTCCGCGCACCATGCCGACGAGCCGTCGCTCGCGCTCAGCGAACAGAACGAGATCGATCAAGACGTCATCGATCTCGAACGTCCGTTCCCACGATGCTGCCGGCGACACGACCACATCGCCTTCCGCTCGCCATGGGATGTCCATGCCGCGGTCCGTAGCGGGCATCAATCCCGGTTGAGGGCTCGGTCGGGCGATAGTCACGTCGTTCAGTCGGAACCGGATGGCGTTGAGAGCACCATCGATAACCAGTTCAGGCGGCTCATCTCCCAGCACGCCAAGCGGCACTGAAGGTGTGCGCCAGGGAGATTCGCGAACTCCGACGAGAGCATCCTGGGCACTGCGATCCAACCAGGCGCCGAGGTCGCTCACCGGCTCTTCGTCGAGCATGTCCGCCAATCGGAGCCATGTGACGTCGCTGGCATCGACCGCCTGCCAGTAGGGAGCCTGGGCCAGAAGCCTCCGCCACAGTCCGGGCGCATGGGCGTCAACAGCGTCATTCCACGATGAACCGAGGGCTCGGTCGACCAGATCGCTACCGGCGCGCATTGTTGAACTCATGAATACAGCCTACGCGCAGCTCTGGCCCCGCGTAGGCTCAAAGTCGTCACGATCTATTGGGAGGTATCTCGTGCGTTTGATCCGTGTCCTAGTGGCGTTCGTCGTTCTCACCCTCATCGCCGCCGCGTGTAGCTCGGATGACGCTGTCGTTCCGAACCCGCTACCGCAATTCAATCCCGTGTCCGTTTCGCCCGACAGCATTGATCCTTATGCGCCCGTCGACGTCGTACCCGTCGCGGGGTTGGATCGGTGCGAGTGGTCCTCTTCGGGCAGTCCGACTCTCTGGCAAACCTGCGAGCAGACGGCCGACGCCCAGCACGATCAGGCTGTCATCAATCGAGATTTTGTCGCCGAGAACGCTGTTGTCGAGATCCGCGACGACGGTGACCACCTGTGCTTCATCGACAGCGACGAGATTGTGACACCCGCTGTGCCAGGAGACATTCCGACCGACATAGGCGCAACGCTCAACGGGGATGTTGGCGACCTACCCGGTGGACTGAGTGTCTACACAGTTGACGATCCCATCAGGGCCGCCGACGTCTTGCTCGCGGCTGGCATCCCGGCGTCCCCCCGATACGTTCTGATGCCGTCGCCTCGATGGAAATTCGGTGGCGGCGGAGCGGCGATCCCTGGAGACGGAGGCATAGTGGACCAGCAAGGGTCGCTCGCGGCGACCGGCGATGGCGTGATCGTCATCATTGACACCGGCGCCGCGGGCACCGAACCGTCAAATCTCAGTGAGGCGATCAGGGGTCACGGTGAGTTCATCGCCGGGATCGTGCGGCGGCTCTTGCCATCCGGTGTGTCGGTATCCGAGCGATCCGCCCTGGAGGACAACGGCGATGCATCGCCAGTTCCAACCGAACACAGCACAATCAAGCAGATTGACGACGCACTCGGACAGGTTGCTGGGTCTAACAGTGGCGGCGAATTGAGCGAGGGTGGAGTTGTCAACCTATCTCTCGGTACGTACGCCTGCAGACCGGCGCAGGTTCCTCTAGAACTGGCTGCTCGACTGGGTGAGATCGCGAAATCTAATCCGGATGTGGTGTTTGTTGCAGCAGCCGGGAACGACAGCCACATCAAGGGCGACCCACCGTTCTGGCCCGCCGGCTTCACGGACACAGAACTCCTAGATGGAGCCATGACCGCCTGGACGCATCTCGACAACTACCCCCTATTTGAGAGCGCAATCAGCGATCTCCTCGAGGCACAGGCCACTGCTCCGATCGTCGTCGGAGTCGGAGCTCAGGTTTACGACAAGTCCGATCCATCTTCACCGACCTGGCTACCCGCAGAGTTCTCCAACCAGGTCGCGGCAACGGTATGGGCCCCCGGGGCGAATATCGTAAGCAACTACCCCGACTGGGGTGGATTCGCTCAGTGGGACGGAACCTCGTTCGCGGCCCCTCATGTGGCCGCCCTTGTTGCCAGATGCCAAGACCCGTTTGCCTCTCAGAACTACCGCGACGCCCTCGCGTCGATCATTGAGAACGGCTCGTGCTGATCCATGAACAGCATGGAGCCGCTCCCTGAGCAGGTGACCGGGGCGGAGCTCGTCCAACTTGCCGACACTGACCCGTTCTGGGCAATAGCAGTTGCGCAAGCAGTCACAACTCACGGGCATCTCCAGACCTACCGCGCTCTTGGGCTCGCATACCGAGCCGTCGGTGACCCTGAAGAGTCCCGGCGGTGGCTTGAACTCGGCATTGAAGAAGCAGAGCGGCGCAAAGCCACGGCCGAACGAGCGGAGCTGTGGATCACCTACTCGGCGACGATGGCGATGCTCGGTGATTTCGACGGAGCCCTCGCCCTCCTCGACGACGCTGAACAGACCGGAGACGCAGCGGGGAAGCAGCACGCACAGGTTCAGCGTGCGGGGATGCTGGCGCGGCGTGGACACATCGCGGAAGCTCTCGAGATCTACGAATGTGTTCAGCCGGAGTTGGAGGATCGCGGAGACAATCTATGGCTCACCCGTCTCCACAACAACCGAGGGCTCCTGCGAACGTTCACCGGTGATCTCAACGGCGCAGAACGTGATCTCCGGACTGGTCTCGGCCTGAGCGAGGATCTGGATCTAACTCTCTCGAGCGCCGAAATGCGCCACAACCTTGGATTCGTCTTGACCCACCGAGGGGACCTACTCGATGCACTCGAGTACTACTCCGAGGCCGGAGCAGTGTTCGAAGCGCTCAAGGTCCCCAACCTCGAACTCGCCCTTGATCGTTGCGAAACCTTGATGTACGCAGGCCTCACTGATGACGCGCTTGCGGTCGGCGCCGCGGCAGTCGAGAGACTCGCTCGTCGAGGGATGGTCGAAGAGATTGCTGAGGGCCTGCTCAAGTATGCACGTTCTGCCGATGCCGCGGACGCTCCGGGAGCCGCCGCGGCAGCTGAACGAGCGAACGATGCGCTCGTCGCCATCGGCAACCAACCACTGGCCGACGCCGCCACCGTCATAGCGCTGCGCTCTCGATCCCGAGCGCTGCACGGCCGCAAGGAGTTGCTCGCCGAGATCATGACCGTTGCTGATCAACTCGAC
>JAOZMA010000266.1 GCA_029934555.1 Acidimicrobiia bacterium
TCCGAAAGAACACCGAGTACCACTGTGCGACCGTACTCGCCAATCCTCCCTTCAACCACCTGACGTGCATCCAGCAACGCTCGCGGCTCGCTGATCGTGGTGCCCGCAGTCCCGTGATCCCCAAGAGCGTCGGGAATGGCTGCGGCCACTGATGGAACGGATGCGGAGTCAGCCGCCTCGATGACGAGTCGGTCCAGATAGTCGGGGGATCCGTCGTCCTTGATTACGACGAACCTATTCATCTCCTGCAGGGGATACGCCGCGGTGAAGATCCCCTGCACCGGCAGCACTTGCCCCGTTGACATGGAGAGGCTCCCGGCTCCCGTTTCCAGCCCGGCTCTCGTGGCACTCACTCGTGACACGTACAGCGCAGGCTCGCTCCACCCGTCGGAGATGACCACTGCTGGAGACACCCCGACAATGCGGATCGCCGGAACTCGCAGGTCAAGATTCACACCGGGACGCAGGTCGAATGGTCGGCCGAGCCCCACAGCCCAGTCGACGCCCGATATGCCGGCGACACGTTGCACAGTGTCTGGGGGAATCGCCGACACACCATCCACCGACCGGACCTCGACGATGCGTGCTCCAGACTCGTCGAGGGCGCCAAGGAGTTGCTGCTCCGCGACAATGGTTCGTCCGGTTGTTCCAAGCACCGAGAGACACGCGGCCGCCGCCACCAGCGCAACAAGGACCGATACAATCGGCTGCGATCTGGCCACCCGCATACTCTCAAACCCGAGCTTCCCGGTTGCCGCCAAGGCCTCTCCGACTCTCCCGCTCACAGCTCGATCACCTCGTCGCATTGGTCGACAACCCATGGGTCGTGTGTGGCGACAACGACGGTCCGTCCGTTGATCGCCTCCTGTCGGAATCGGCCAATCAGGTGAACGGCTGTCTCCGGATCTAGGTTCCCGGTGGGTTCATCGGCCAGAATGACTGTGGGGTTGTTCACGAGTGCTCGACAGAATGCGACGCGCTGCGCCTGTCCACCGGACAGGTGAGCCGCGCTTCGAGTGGCCTCGACATCTGGAATGAAGGACCCCAAGAGAGCGGTCGCCGTCGCAACCCACCGACCACGCGTACCCCTACCGTATGCCGCCCCTTCCACGACATTGTCGACCACAGACCGAGACGTATCGAGGACGGCATCCTGGAAGACGAAGCCGATGTGACTGGAGCGAAGGTGCGACCGAACCCGATCGGGCGCATTGGCAACATCCGCATCGGCGAAACGGACCCGACCCAAACTTGGCCTTACTAGAAGGCCGAGGATGTATAACAGTGTTGACTTCCCCACTCCCGATCGTCCGGTGATGGCCGTCATCGTGCCGGCGCGAAACTCGGCCGTCAGACCTTCCAGAATGGGTTTCCCCTGCTCGTATTCGAAGGTGATCTCCTCAAGTGTGGCGACGGGGACGTCAAGAACCATCGGGTTCAAGGCCCTTCCCCGGTGTTCTGATCACCAGCGTCTTCGAACCCTGCCAGCACGACTCTCTCCCCGGGGACCACACCGTCCAAGACAGCGAGGCCGTCTGCCGATGCCACGATCACGACAACTCGGACGCTGCCATCTTCCATAGCGACACTGGCTACCCCATCGGGAGACACGCGAATGGCCGCAGCAGGAACGACGGGGCCAGTGGTGTCAGGGATCACGACAGCCTTGCCAGAGAGGCGGATTGTGCCAGCCACCGGGATGGTTTCGCACCGCCCGCCACACATGCCGCTCGGGTTGACGAGCGCAACCTCAACCTCGTCGCCGCCCAGATCGTCAACGACACCCAATGACGCAGTCCACTCCTCGCCGGTCGGCCCGACGATGACGATGTCAACATCCGGAGGCAAGTTCACGAGCTGTGCGCGACGCAATCGCGCCGAGAAGATCGGCTCGTCCCCGAGAATCGCCAGAAGGCCCTGACCGGCGGTCACGCGATCGCCGACGCTCACGCCCCAGACGATACGCGCTGGCAGACGACTCGTGAAGGCCAATCTCCCAAGAGGGACGGATCCCGTGCGTTCAAGTCCCAGATCCTCCTCCCACAACTTCACGGCCGATGTCGTTGCGCGACCCCACTTGCCGTCCACGACCCCCTCGTAGAAACCCTGCCGAACCAGGAAGGACTGCAGTTCCTCGACATCCTGGCCGTTCGCGCCTCTTGTCAAGTCCCGGAACAGAGGAATCGATCCTTCTCCGACCACAATCGGATCCAAGTTGAGGGAGCCAACCATCAGCCCGTCCTCGACAACGGCACCGTCAACCACAGTCCTCTCTGTAAGCACTCCAGACCGATCGGCAACAACCTCGGCTTCAGGAACCCATCGAGCCGTCACCGCCAGATCGAGCGCACTGCCGACCGTGCCCACCCGCACCTCGTACAACGTCGTCGTCGGGCCCGCGGGAATCTCGCCCACTGGCGCCGCAACTTGCCCAGCCGCCCACCAGCCGGTTCCCACGAACGCAACAACAGCAACCATCACCACGACCGCGACGATGGCCTTTCTCATCATCCGCAGCGTCCGTCCACTAGGGGAGACCGCCTAGCCACGCGCATACATCTCCAATTCGCAAACGGCTTTGACTTCTTGATAGGTATCAGCAGACCAGCTCGAGACGTTCACACCGTCGATCGGCATCCAAGGCCCATCACTCCGCCAATCAGCCACGAAGGTCTCGAACGAGGGTGCCGGCTCCGGATCGAATCCAAGGCCGCGAAGACAGACTGCTTCCTCAACCCATCGGTCATAGGTCTCCCGGAGCTCCGCGTCAGACTTCTCCGCTGGCTGCCAGAGCTTCCCACACTCTCTCCCCACCGACGTGGGGTCGTCGACGCCAGCCATGTCGAACTCATATCCGCCGTCAACCTCTGTGACAGTTGCTCCCGCCTCAACCATGCATTCGACTGCGGGCGGATAGAACGATTCCGTGATCGAAACACCGTCACCTCCGCCCTCAGACGGCACTGACGTTCCCACCGTGCCGGAACAAGCAGCAACGAGCAAGGCCGCAGCGAGTGGCCACCAAATCCTATTTGATGGCCACTCGCCAACGGGCGCCATGCGCTCTCTCAAATGCATTTCACCGCACCCTTGTTCTCAAGAGCACCAGCGCCTACCCGAAGGATCGGCATGCGGCCCACGTGGCGTTCGTGTCCAGATTGGGCGATCCCCACGCATTCCAGTTGCCCGCGTAGTTGCCGTTCTTCTCCCGAATGTTCCAACCGTCCAGGAAGTACCACGTGGACGAGCTCAGCCCGGGAGCCAGAATCGATCCGGTGTCCTCGAACCTGGCGTGGGTATAGGCAACGTAGGAACCACAGTCCTTGTACCCGGACTCGTAGCCGTTTGCGAACGCAGGGGCCGCCATTGCCACCAGCAGCACCCCAACGAGAACGCTTAGCTTCAACAGTCGCATGTTCTCCTCCTTCGAGAACGACCTAACAACCCCTTATCTCCGATGGAACCGATGCGGT
>JAOZMA010000027.1 GCA_029934555.1 Acidimicrobiia bacterium
GGCTACCGCGTGCCTGCCAGCGTCATCATCTGGCGTAGGGCTACTACGACCGCTGCACTGTCGGAGACACCGTCCCTCCTCAGCAGGCTCACGAGCTGCGACAGCCGCTCGCGCTCGACGGCCATCGCTTCGGCAAACAGACTGAATGCAGCATCAACATCACCGTCATGGTCCTCTGAGAGCACTCGCTCGACGATCGCTCGGCGGAGACTCATGAGCTCCTGCTCCAAACTGAGTGTCGCCCAGCGTTGCCATCGGGTCGAGGCCGGCAGGCTCTTGATCTCTCTCTCGAGCCAGTCGATGTGGAACGCGTGGCCAACCCGATAGAACGCTCGCCCCACATCGCGAAGCGGTAGCCCTGTGTCGGCTGCCACGTCGATGATGTCGGGAGCGTGAACCAACTCGACCTGAAACACGTGGGCGATCGCGATCTCCTCCGGTACACCGAGATCGACGAAACGCTTTACCCGCCGGCCGAGACGGTTCTGCCACTGCTTCGGCCCCATAGATCGGATCTCGTTCGCTATCTCGACGAAACCGGTTCGATAGGCTTCGATTCGCTCGACGATCGGCTCCGTTCCGGATCGACCGATGAACCATCGAGTGGTGGTTTCAACGAGACCGTCGACACCCGCAAGGAGTTGGCGCAAGACCTCTGCGTCCACCGATCCGGCCAGATTCTCAACCTCGCGCCATCGGGTGGATGCTCCGACAACGCCGCGTGCGGTGCGATAGGCCCGAACGATCTCCGCTGCACCGGCGCCGGTCTCAGCCTCGATGCGTGACACGAACGTGATGCCCTGCGAGTTCAGCATCTCGTTCGCCACGATGGTCGACACGAGCTGTCGGCGCAACGGATGAGCCAGGATCAACACCTCGAACCGATCGACGATCTCGACAGGGAAGTAGCTCGTGAGGAGGCTCTCGAAGAACGCCGACTCAGGCAGGTCCGAATCCACGAGCTCGTCGGTGAGATGCCCCTTCGCGTAGGCGAGCAACACGGCGAGCTCTGGTCGAGCCATTCCCCGCCCGGAGCGCATGCGCTCTGACATGATCTCGGTAGAGGGGAGCACTTCGATGTCCCGATCAAGTCCGGCGACGGCCTCGAGTCGGACCATCAGATCTTCATAGGACTCCATTCGCCCGGCAGATGCTGCCGCCTCCTGGGAGAGGATCTGGGCCTGAACGAAGTTGTCGTAGACGATGGCGGCAACGACGTCGTCGGACACCTCTTGGATCAGTTCGTTCCGTGCATTGCCTGTGAGTTCTCCGGATTGCTCGGCGATCCTCAAGAGGATCTTGATATTCACCTCGCGATCCGAACAGTGGACTCCCCCGCTGTTATCGATGAAGTCGGTGAAGATCCGCCCACCCGATCGGTCGTACTCGATACGCCCGGCCTGCGTGAAACCCAGGTTGCCGCCTTCGCCGACGACGCGGCAGCGCAAGTCACGCCCGTTCACCCTGACGGTGTCGTTGGATCGATCCTGTGCATCGTCGTTCGTCTCAGATTTCGCCTTGACGTAAGTTCCGATACCGCCGTTCCAGAGCAGATCGACGGGAGCCTTGAGGATGGCGGAGATCAGTTCGGGCGGGTTCATCTCTGTGCTCGTCGTTCCCAGAGATGAACGCATCTCCTCGGTCAGTTCGATGCGTTTCAGACTGCGGGGGAACACGCCTCCTCCCGGCGAAATGGCGTCGCGGTTGTAGTCATCCCACGAAGACCGGCCCAATTCGGCGACCCGTTCGCGTTCCATGAATGAGCGTTCCGGATCAGGGTCCGGATCGATGAAGATGTGGCGGTGGTCGAAGGCGGCGACCAGTCGGATGCTGCGAGAAAGCAGCATCCCATTTCCGAACACATCACCCGACATGTCTCCGATGCCCACGACGGTGATCGGATCCGACTCGACATCGACGTCGAGTTCCATGAAATGGCGGCGCACCGATTCCCATGCGCCCCTGGCCGTGATCCCGAGCGCCTTGTGGTCGTACCCTGTCGATCCTCCGGATGCGAAAGCGTCATCGAGCCAGAACCCGGCGTCAACAGCGATGTCGTTAGCGGTGTCCGAGAAGGTCGCCGTACCGCGATCCGCTGCCACGACGAAGTACGGATCGTCACCATCAAGCGTACGAACACCGAACGGGTGCACGACCTGTCCTTCTTCGTAGTTGTCGGTGACGTCGAGGAGTGCCCGGATGAAGACCCGATAGCCGTCTTTCACCTCATCGAACGTCGGACCCGCTACCGGATCGGCGACCCGCCTCATCACGAATCCGCCCTTCGCACCGGTCGGCACGATCACCACGTTCTTCGTCATCTGGGCCTTCATCAAGCCGAGAACCTCGGTCCGATAGTCCTGACGCCGGATCGACCAACGGATGCCACCTCTCGCCACCATGCCACCACGCAGATGAACACCCGCCACGTCGCGAGCGAACACGAAGATCTCATACATCGGGCGGGGTTCGGGTGCGGCAGGGACCTTTGCGGAGAGGAATTTGAAAGCAAGGGATCCGGTCTTGAGGAATGCATTCGTCCTCACCGTCGCATCGATGAGTCCGAGGAACGCTCTCAAAATTCGGTCTTCATCGAGCGAAGCAACCGCCTCGAGGCGCTCAAGCAGATTCGCTCGGATTGCACTCTCAACGCTCTCGTCGGCGTCGGGGCCGAATCGGGATTCGAAGAGTCGCACCAAATCGTCCGTTATATCCGGATAACCGGCGAGGGCCTCAGCAACGTACGACTTGGAGAACGCAGGATTCACGAGGTGCCAATACGACCGGTAGGCGCGCAGGACGTTGATCTTCTCGTGATCAAGGTCGGTGAGCACCAGGAGTCGACTCAGACCGTCTGACTCGCCTTCGCCCACGAGCGTCGCCGTGAGTGCTTCCGAGACCCGCCCACCACACGCGGCCACGTCCAGGCAACCCCCGTCGGGACCGAGAACACCGAAGTCGTGGGCGAAGAGTTCGTCGTCGCCGTCGTCATCGGTGGACAATCGGGTCGGGATCTCCTCGACCACGCGTAGCCCGAGATCCTCGATGAGCGGCAGCATCTCCGAAAGGTCACGCTTGCCCCCACGGCTATACACCACGATGCGGGTGAGATGCTCATCCGAGTCGGCCTCGTTGAAGATGGAGACTCTGATGGGATCGTCGCTCGACATGAGAGCATCGACATCGACGATCGATCGCGCTGCCTCCCCAAGAGACGACGCCGCTCGGAAGTGGGCCGGATACCGGTAGGCGTACGACTCGATCAGCGCTCGCGCTGCCGCTTGATCCCGCGTCCCGGCGATCGTCTGACAGACCCGGTCCTCCCATGTGCGGGTCAGCCGATACACGTCCTGTTCGAGGCCATCGAACGGCACCGCCGGAATTGCACCGTCTATCCAGACGGTGAAGTGGATTCGGGCATCACCGGTCTCACCGAGTGTCAGCTGATAGTCGATAGAGACGCCGCCGTAGCGTTCCAGGATGAGGTCCTGAAGCTGTCTGCGAAGATTCGCATCGAAGCGATCACGTGGGATGACCACGAGGATCGAAACGTTGCGCTGCAACATGTCGTTGCGCACGAACAGGCGCACGTGCTGATGCTCCTCGGCCTCGAGGAGTCCGACCAGGCTCGCTCGCAGATCCTCTCGGGTGATGCTGAACAACTCGTCCTTCGGGAACGACTCGAAGATCTGAGTTATCACCTTGTGATCGTGTGATCCTTCGACGAGGTCTTCTTCTGCAAGGATGCGTCGCAGCTTGCGACGCAGGATCGGTGTCGTCGCTGATGGCGCCATGTACGCTTTGGACGTGAAGAGGCCGATCAGTCTCGCCTCGCCCTTCGGTGTCCCGTCGGGGTTCACACGCCGGAGTCCGACGTAGTCCATACGAGAATCGCGGTGAACGGTGGACCGGCTGTTGGTCTTCGAGATGACGAGTTGCCTGCCGGACTCGTAACGACCGCGAAGATCGGGTGAGAGATCTCCGAGCGGCACCGGTTCCGCGAATCGGCTGTGTGATCCTTCGGACAGGATCCCGAGTCCCGAGTCCGGCTTCGCGACGATCGCCGGTCCGTCTCCTTCGTCGACGATGTCGTATTCGCGATACCCGAGCAAAATGAAGTTGTCTTCGAGAAGCCAGTCGAGGAACGCTATCGCCTCATCGACTTCTTCACGATGGAACGCCGCACCGTCCTCGAAGGCGTAATGCGCCATGCGTCGCACAGCGAAGCGCATCGGCTCATAGTCACGCACCGTCGTTCGAATGCTGCGAATCGCCGTCGCTAACTGCGATTCGAGGTCGCGCTCTTCCGCGTCCGAAAGAGACTCGACGAGTTCGTAGTGCTGAAGCGACTCGCGATGGGAGGCGTCCTTCCCCGAAGCGACCTCGCTCAGATCGCCCGATGAATCCCTCGATGTTCCGACAACCGGATGGAAGTGTCGGGCGATCGTGTAGCCAAGCCGGGTCAGCCGGTTGGAGATGGAGTCGACGAGAAAGGAGGCGTCGTCCGTGACGATCTCGACCACGGATCCGGTGGTTTCGTATCCGCAGGTGTCGACGGTCGGGTGGAAGACCCGGACCACGAACGGCTCTCTCCCGCGCTCGTTCAGGAGCCCGAATGCACAGGAGATCTCTGCCTCGAACTGATCGGCGCTGATCGTAGGCTCTTCGTCCTCCGGGATACGCCGCTTGTAGGCGTTTGCAAAAGCGACAAGCGCCATGTCGGACGTGTCCCGTGTATCCCCGTTACTCACGGCGGGGAGGATACCCGTTCGGGCACCCGCTCCGCGCAAGGACCGGTGGGAAGAGCGAGACAACAGGTCATCCGGTTCTAGCCTTTCGGCCGACACTGACGAAAGAGGCCAACATGTCGAATACGGCACTGAACAAGTACTTTGGCGACAGCGCATCAACGGCGACGCTCGATGCTTCAGCTTCTTCCGTTCCCATGCAGTCATCCATCGTCCCCGACGATCGCATGACGATGGGCGGAACAGCGGGTGCTACCGGGCTTCTGCTCATTCTTCTGATGATCTCGGGTGCCTGGGGATGGTCGATCTCATCCCCGACCGGAGCGTTGCCGATGTGGTCGATCTTCGTGCTCATCGGGGCCTTCGTGCTCGCCATCATCACGATCTTCAATCCGAAGATAGCCATCGTCACCGGGCCGATCTATACCGTTGCCCAGGGGCTCTTCCTCGGGTCGATGAGCAAGGCCTACGAAGCCGAGTGGGGCGGGATCGTACTGACGGCGATTCTCGCCACGATCTCCGTGTTCATCGTCATGCTGGTTCTCTTCACCACCCGCACGATCAAGGTCACGAAGAAGACCCGATCAGTCATTATCGGAGCGACGTTGGGGATCGTCCTGTTCTACCTCGCCTCGTTCCTCTTCGCCCTCATCGGCGTTGAGATCCCGTTCGTATGGGAAGGCGGAATCGGCGGAATCCTCTTCAGCGTCTTTGTCGTCGGCATCGCAGCGCTCAATCTGCTCCTCGACTTCGACATGATCGAGCGGGGCGTCGCCATGGGCGCACCCAAGTACATGAACTGGTTCGGAGCTTTCAGCCTGATGGTCACGATCATCTGGCTCTACATCGAGATCCTGAGACTCCTCGGCAAGACCCGGAGTTAGTAGATCAGTAGATCAGTGCTGATCTACTCGCCGCTGCTCTACTGGTCTACTGAATCACACGGCACCACAAGCACCGGACAGGGGGCTTCGTGGACTACGTGATTCGCTACCGAGCCGACGACCATTCTGCGGAGCAGTCCGGCCCCCCGGCGACCGACCACGAGGATGTCCGCATCGACTCTCCTGCACACGTCGATGAGTTGCGATGACGGCTCTCCGATCTCCTCCCGCGTCTCGTAGCTCACGTTTGACAGATCGACGGAGCGAAGCGTGCGATCGAGAACATCACGCTGTGCCTCCGACAGCGAGTCGCCAAGCGCCTCGGCAGTGGGTGGCGATCCGACGATCCCCCACCAGCCTTCCGGTGGCCGTACGACGGTTACGATGATGAGATGCGCTGACTGACATTGTGTCAGTGCAGCCGCTGCTCGTACAGCCTCGATCGACGGATCAGAACCGTCGACGCCTGCAACAATGACCTTGGGGTTCCAACCTTCCACGACGACACCTCCTCATGCTCTGATATCAGAGTATCGGGTGGACAGGCCGTGGGGAAGGGGCGAAAGCCTTGTGCTGTGGGCGTATCCGATCAGCCCTCCTAGCGTTCCAGCACGGGGATCGTTCTCGCGTTCCCCGGAGAGAAGCGAAGTCAAGCCCAACGGCCCTATCCCGGTCGAGGGCAGTTCGACAGAGTGTTGTTTCGGAGGGGACGATGTACCTGATCTTGGAAGCGGAGTCGATCGCACCGGACGTGAGACGAATCGTCGTCGAGGCACCGAAGATCGCGAAGAAACACCAGGCCGGCCAGTTCGTGATCGTGCGGGTCACGCCCAACGGCGAGCGGATCCCGCTGACCATCGCCGCCGCAGACGCCGATGCCGGCTCCATCACACTGTTCGTTCAGGCGATCGGGCGTACGACGACACTGATAAACGAATTGGAGACCGGGGACTGCCTCGTCGATGTTGCCGGTCCTCTCGGTCACGCGTCCGAGATCAAACAGTACGGGACGGCAGTTGTCGTAGGCGGCGGTGTCGGAACGGCGATCGCCTACCCGATCGCACTGGCCCTCGCTGACGCAGGCAATCGTGTGATCGCAATCATCGGCGGTCGAACGAAGGAGTACGTGCTCCTCGAAAATGAATTGTCGACTCATGGCATCGAGGTGCTGCCCTGCACCGACGACGGTTCCTACGGACGCAAGGGCTTCGTCACCGAGGCCCTCGTCGACGTCATCGCCGATGAAGAGATCGGCGTCGTCTTCGCCATCGGCCCGATCCCGATGATGAGCGCCGTGGCAGAGGTCACCAGGGAGTCGGGAATCGAAACGGTCGCCTCGCTCAATCCGATCATGGTGGACGGAACCGGAATGTGCGGCGGATGTCGTGTCGAGGTCGGAGGGGAAACGAAGTTCGCGTGCGTGGACGGACCAGAGTTCGATGCCCACCAAGTCGACTTCAAGCTCCTCCAGCGGCGAAACACGTCATACCGGGCGTTCGAGGCGGACCAGCTCAACGACCTGAGATCCCTTGATGCGGAGCACCACGAACAGGTACTCGCTCCCGTGCGAGGTGCCTGTGCGCGAGAAGAAGCCTCATGATCAAGGTCTCCCTTCGCGCCATGAACAAGCTGGGCCGGATCGACATGCCGGCCCGCGACCCGCTCGAGCGAGCAGCCTGCTTCGATGAGGTCAACATAGGACTCACCCCGGAGCAGGCCACGGTCGAGGCGATGCGGTGCCTCCAGTGCAAGACGCCGACGTGTATCGACGGCTGCCCCGTCAACATCCAGATCGACCAGTTCATCGAGCGAGTGGCCCACGGTGACATCCGGGGAGCCGGCGACATCATCCGCATGGACAGTCTGCTACCGGCGATCTGCGGCCGGGTATGCCCACAGGAATCGCAGTGCGAAGGTACGTGCGTACTCGACAAGAAACACAAGCCGATCGCGATCGGTCACCTGGAGCGCTACGTGGCCGACACGGTCCGCCGGTACGGGCTCGAGCCGGCACCCGATCCGGTTCCGCCCAGTGGGAAGAGCGTCGCCATCGTTGGGAGCGGGCCTGCAGGGCTGGCTTGTGCTGCGGATCTGGCGAAGGAAGGCCACCGGGTTCGCGTGTTCGAGGCGCTCCACCAGCCCGGCGGCGTGCTCATCTACGGAATCCCCGAGTTCCGCCTGCCGAAGGACATCGTGGCTGCCGAGATCGACGGATTGAAAGAGCTCGGCGTCGAGTTCGAGATGAACGCCATCATCGGCCGGACGACGACCGTCGAGGAGCTTCTCACAGAAGAGGGCTTCGACGCCATCTTCGTCGGTGTCGGCGCGGGCCTGCCCCGTTTCCTGGGTGTCGATGGCGAGAACCTGATCGGTGTCTACTCGGCGAACGAGTTCCTCACCAGGGTCAATCTCATGGGGGCGTATCGAGAGGACACAGAGACACCGGTCCTCGACCTGACCGGTCGGCGTGTCGTTGTCTTCGGTGGGGGCAACACGGCAATGGACAGCGCCCGTACGCCGCTGCGACTCGGCGCTGAGGAAGTACGTGTTGCCTATCGCCGCACCGAGGCCGAGATGCCGGCGCGCGACGAGGAGATCGAGCATGCCAAAGAGGAGGGGATCATCTTCGACTTCCTCGTCTCACCCGTCGAACTGCTCGGGAACGACGAAGGATGGCTCACGGGTGTGCGGTTCCAACGTATGGAGTTGGGCGAACCCGACGATTCGGGTCGCCGGCGTCCGGTTCCGATCGAAGGTGACATCTTCGATCTCCAGGCCGATGTCGTGATCGTCGCGATCGGGAACTCCCCCAATCCACTGCTACCCGCGACCGAATCCCGTCTCGAGCAGACGCGGTGGGGCACACTCGCAGTCGACGAGACGACGGGCCGCACTACGATGCCCGCCGTGTTCGCCGGGGGAGACATCGTCACCGGAGGAGCGACCGTCATCCTCGCGATGGGAGCAGGCCGCATAGCCGCCGCCTCGATCAACGAGTATCTGGAGACGGGCGTGTGGGATGAGGCTCCCGCAGAGTTCGAACCAGCGGGTGTCTGAGGAGCAGGTGACAGGTGACAGGTAACAGCGGACAGCCAACAGCCAGACAAGGCTCGTCGATCCGTCTTCGCTGTCCGCTGTCCGCTGTCCGCTGTCCGCTGTTTGCTGTTTGCTGTCCGCTGTCCGCTGTTGGCTCAATCTCTATTGCATCGTTCTCAGGAACAGAACGATATCCGCTAGGTCGTCGTCGGTGAGCCTCGGGTTCCCACCGTACGGTGGCATGGCGATTCCGGTCTCGTTGTCGGGAGCGTCCTTCGAACGACCTTCTTTGATGAACGCGATGATCTCGTCATCGGTGTGATCCTGGATGAAGTGACTATCTGCGAGTGCGGGCCCAAGGCTCTTGACTCCTTCGAAGTTCTGCCCGTGGCACGACGAACATGACTCTCCGGCGAGCTGCTGCCCATGTGCGATCGGCGTGCCGGCCGCTGCAGTCGTCGTGACTTCCACCGAGTCGTCACCGCATCCCGCGGCGACCAGGGCAATCGCGACAGCGAACGCCAATGCTGCTGCAAGGCGAGTCGCGCTCAACCGACGAACTCCGTTATGCGTTGATCTACTCATGGTCACCTTCTATCCAAGTTCCGGTGCGACGTGCTTCGCGAACAGGTCAAGGCTCGTCGAGTCATAGGCCGCATCCGGGAAATACCCGATCGCGTATGACATCCCAACTTCTACCCACGGTCGGAGCTGCTCGACAACTTCGTCCGGCGTTCCCACCAGGCCACCGGCCCGGAGGCTCTCTCTCGCCGCCTCAGCCTTCTCCACCCCTGCCAGGGACCCGATCCGGCCAACGTACTCATCGACCTTCTTCTGAACCTCAGTCTTGGTCTCTGCGACGAGGATCGTGAACAGAGACGACCGCACGATCTCGTCGAAGTCGCGACCGATGTCGGATGTGTGGCGGGCCAGAACCTCGCTCTTGTGAACGAACTCGTCGACCGTCCATCCGAAGTTCGTGTAGTCGGCGAAACGCGCAGCGACACGTAACGTCAGCTTCTCGCCGCCGCCGGCCACCCAGATCGGAATCGTGCCCTGAATCGGCTTCGGCCGGCTGATGGCGCCGGCGAGCTGGTAGTACCGGCCGTCGAAGACAACCTCATCTTCGGCCCACATGCGTCGCATGATCTCAACGCCCTCTTCGAGTTGCCCGATGCGGACCGACGGTTTCGGGAACTCGTAGCCGTAGCCGAGGTACTCGTGCTCATACCATCCGGCGCCGATCCCCATCTCAACGCGACCGTTCGAGATGACATCGATGTCGGCAGCGACCTTGGCAAGGTATGCAGGATTGCGGTACGAATTCGACGTGCACATCTGGCCGAGGCGAACCGTCTCGGTCGTCGGTGCAAGGGCAGCCATGAGTGTCCACGCCTCATAGCTCGACTCCTGGGTCGGTACCGGGACCGTGTGGAAGTGGTCGAAGACCCAGGCGGATTCGTAACCGAGAGACTCGATCGTCTTGGCAACGCCGAGCATCGTCGGCCATTGGTCAGACCGGTCGATACCGACGAGGTCGAGACGCCAGCCCTGGGGAATGAAAGCTCCATAGCGCATACCTGTGACGCTACACCAGCTCGGCCGACTGTCGTTGTCCACGATTCGGACGATGTTCCAGGTTGGTAGCGTGGGGGCCATGGAACTCTATGCACGTATCAACATCCTCGACGGCAAAGCCGTCCGCCTCCCCCGCGGAGTGCTCGACCAAGTGATCTATCTCGATGCCGATCCCGTCGCCCGGTCGCTCGGCTGGGTTGCTCAGGGCGCCGATCGGCTCCACGTCGTCGACCTCGATGCCGCCATCAACGACGATTACAGGAACAGGCCGCTGATCCGAGAGATCATCGCCGAAGTCGACATTCCGGTGCAGGTAGGTGGCGGTGTCCGCTCGCATCTCGAGGTCGACCGCCTTCTCGATACCGGCGCATGGCGGGTTGTGATGGGCACGGTCGCTATCACCGATCAGGTTCTCTTCTGGGAGATCTGTCGATCCCATCCGGGGCAGATCGCGGTCAGCCTCGACATCACCGCGGATCAGGAACTCGTCACCCAGGGCTGGCAACACGGCTCCGGCCGATATCTCGAAGAAACGCTCATCGAGCTCGCCTCTGCGGGAGCGGCGTCGTTCCTGCTCTCCGAGGTGGGTCGTGATGCGCTTGAGGAACCGCCGAATTTCGAAGCTCTTCAGACTGCGATCTCGATCGTTGATGAGGAAGTCATCGCTGCCGGAGGGGCTCGTGACCTCGACGACGTGCGCGGTCTGCTGAAGGTCAAGTCGGGTGACAAACAGCTAGCCGGTCTGATCGTCGGTCGCGAGGTGACGTCCGGTCGCTTCACCGTTGAAGATGTCCAGGCCCTGTTGAAAGGCGCGGCGAAGGACCTCGGTCCCTGGTCTCTCGAACAACTCGAAGAAGAGTCGGCGGCCTATCTCCAGGTGCTCGTCAATGGCGGGGATCCGGAAGCCGCGATGACGTTGGAGCATGTCGAGCGCTTCGTTCACTGGCTCGGCGGCGGTACCCCCTGACTCCCATACCCAGGGTTGCAGTCCCCGCCGGCGGCGCCACCAGCCCGCGGAATGGGGCTGATCACCGTGGTTGATCCAACACCCGGCTACGTCGCGGCGAACCGGGCTGCCTGGGATGCCAAGGCGGGCCGGGACGAGTCGACCGGCGAACAGAACTGGGCCGGCCAACCGGCCTGGGGTCTCTGGGCGATCCCTGAGGAGCAGGTCGGATTCTTTCCTGACCTCGACGACCGTGACGTGCTCGAGAATGGCTGTGGGACGGCATACGTGTCGGCCTGGGTGTCACGTCTCGGTGGCCGACCGGTCGGTCTCGACAACTCTGCAGCGCAGTTGGCGACGGCACGTCGTCTCCAATCTGAGCATGATCTCCCCTTCCCTCTGATCCACGGAATCGCGGAACACCTGCCGTTTCAAGATGAGTCGTTCGACGTGGTGCTCAACGAGTACGGGGCGGCGATCTGGGCGGACCCCTACCGGTGGATCCCCGAAGCCGCCCGTGTACTCCGGCCGGGCGGTGAGTTGGCTTTCTTGGGGAACTCGACGCTGCTCATGCTCTGCGCCGAGGACGATGAGACCGTCCCGGCCGGGAACGCGATGCTCCGCGACCACTTCGGCATGCACCGCTTCGATTGGCCCGACGACGACGGCATCGAGTTCCACCTCGGCCACGGCGACTGGATCCGGGTGCTGAGAGACAACGGCTTCGAGATTCTCGACCTGATCGAACTCCGCCCACCTGAGGGCGCCGAGACGACCTACACGTTCGTCAGCACCGAGTGGGCAAGACGGTGGCCCGCCGAAGAGGTCTGGCGAGCGAGGAAGCGGTAGGACCGCGGCGGTCTCGGACAATGCTTCCTACCACTCCGTCCACGAGTCCGGCGGAGAGAACCCACCTTTCTTGTCTTCCGGAATCAGCGGCACCTCGATTTCGCCGGCGACGATTTGCTGCCTGAACTTCTCGAGCACTGGAACGAACTCCTCAATGAACCCTCCAGACCTGGAGTAGTCCACACCATCGTTGGCCAGGTTGTACACCCGGGGTCCCGGTTCGAACACACCACGGCTGTAGTCCTCGATAGCGTCGCCGAACGCCGTGTCGGTCCGCTTGAGCATCGAGGTGAGGATGTGCTGAGCGACCTCCGGGTAGCTGTACGGCAGATAGTCGGCAAACTCGGGGGGCATGACGATCCCGGAGTATCTCATGTACTCATCCACGTCCACTCCGATGTGCCAGCGCTGAATCCCGGACAGTTCGGTCGCCTGATCTGCCATGACCATCGCCCCTTCTCCGGATGCGCCGGCGGCCGTATAGATCACGTCAGCACCCGCCCGGTACATCTCCTTCGCTCGGTTCGCAGCCGCGCTGGGGCTTGTGAAGCCGCTCTGATCCCAATATGGGGAGAGATATTCAACGAGCACGACGATCGACGGATCTACGGCATGAACACCAGCTTCGAATCCCGCCTGAAACGCCCAGATGACGGGAAAGTCCATTCCACCGAGAAATCCCACAGTGCCGGTCTCACTCTTGAGGGCTGCCGCTGCACCGACGAGAAAGGATCCCTCTGCTTCGGCGAAGACCGGAAACGAGACGTTCGGGTAGTCCGAATCGGGGTCATACGCCACCCCTGGATTGTCCGGAACCACCCAGTTCGTTTCCGGGTACTCGGCGATGACCGTGAATCCGTCAACGGGTACTTGCGACCCGAATGCGTCCAGGACCAGATCGGTTCCGGCCTCGCCGAGATCACGCATAGCTGGGACTACACCAAGCGGGCTTGCCGTCTCCGTCCCAACAGTGAGATCGTACGCATCCTCCGCTTCTGCCACCCCTATTGCTATCTGATCGTTCCACCCGTTGTCCCCCGGACCCTCGAAGAGCAGAACGACTGACGGACCCCACGACCCGATGACCGTCGCCGCAGCAAACGTCACCGCAGCGAATAGGGCAACGACGGCGGCGAGCATGCCCCAAAGACGGACGCGGGCCCGGCGAGTTGTCTTGTGTTCGCGCTCAAGGCGCTCGCTCTCTGCAGCGACATCGGCAGCTCGACGCTCGAGACTCGCTTCGAGGTACGAAGAGGCACTCGACGGCAGAACGATCGCGGAAGACCGCTGCCACGCCTCGTAGTCGGTCAGCCTCGCACCAACAAGCAGATAGCCGGGATCTCGTCCGACCGTCTCCCACTCCGCTGTAGCGGCCATGAGACCGTCCAGTTCCACGAGGTCGAGCCGGGCATCTTCGAGCCACCCGTCGAGACGGTCCCATCCCGACAGCAGCGCCTCGTGTGACACCTCTACGGTCGCAGCGCCGGTCTGCGAATCGCGATCGAATGTGAGGAGCCTCTCTTCCCCGAACCGTGTCAGGACAGTGGAAACTACGACCGAGTCACCGATCGATTCGAGTTCGAGGACCGGAACGGGGCGGCGCGTGTAGCGGTCCTCTGTTGGCTTGACGAGACGGAGGAACACGTCACGTG
>JAOZMA010000267.1:0-1425 GCA_029934555.1 Acidimicrobiia bacterium
TCAGTCGTATCCGGAGCCTCAGTCGTATCCGGAGCCTCAGTCGTATCCGGAGCCTCAGTCGTATCCGGAGCCTGAGTCGTGACGCTCGGGTCGCCAGCTCCCGTGGTTGTGGGCGATCCTGAGCCCGAGCACGCCGACAGCATCACGATGGCGGCGGTGAGTATCAACAGCACCCGTGCGAACTTCGCCCTTGTCTTCATGTGCCCCTGGTCCTTTCTCATCAGATGTGTCAACCGATACCCCCGACGCGTCTCGCGGATCGGAGCAGCCGGAACGCGAAGACTCCGGCTGAGATTGTCCCGATCGCTCCGGGAATCGACATGTCTCCAACGCGTGGAGGCACACGCGTCGACCACAGCCGTGCAGATCCGGTGAACAGGGCAGCGGCGAGCGCTGCGTACACCAACCTGTTCACGTTGCGATCAAGGCCATCAATGGTCAAGGGCACGTCGATTTGGCCGGATCTGACTCCCTGGAGGATGGCGGAGACGTCGTCGGGGAACGTATCTGCGAGGTGCTCCCACTCCTTGGCGGTTCGCTTGGCGTGCCGCAGCATTCGTTTCGGGGCGAATCGCTTCGAAGCGATCATCGACGCGTAAGGCCGCAGAACTTCGCCGATGCTGACGTCGTATCCCGTTTCGGCCAGCATTCCCTGCAGCTCGGCGAGAGTGCGGCCCAGCAGGGCAACATCGGGCGGGATGACGAGGCGGTGCCTACGCAAGAGCTCGTCGCCGGCATCCAGTGCTCCACCGATGTCTGTGTCGCCGAGATTGCCGGACGCGTAGCGATCCATCCAGTCGGTCAAGTCTCGCTGGAGCGCCGGGCGGTCGAGGTCCGGCGGCGGATCGCACATCGCGATGACGGCACCCGTCATCGCGTCGGGGTCGTGGGAAAGGGCAGATACGACGATGTCATCGATCATTTCCTGGACGTCCTCGTCCACCCGGCCGACCTTGCCGAAATCGAGGAGCCCCACCTTTGTGGCATCGTCGATAACGTAGATGTTCCCTGGATGCGGATCGGCGTGGAACAGGCCGTCACGGAAGATCATCTCGACGTATACGTCTGCTCCGCGACGCACGAACGTTTCGCCGTTGGGTCCCATCTCGTCGATGACAGACGAGAGGGGGACCCCATCGACATGCGACATCGTGAGCACGCTCTTGGTGGTGTAATCCATGTGCGGTTCCGGAATCACGATGTCCTGTTCATCAGCGAAGTTCTCTCGGAACCGGGACAGGTTGTTGGCCTCCCTGGTGAAATCGGTCTCCGCGAGGAGCGACCTTCGCAGCTGGCCTGCAACCTCCACGGGCCGGTACAACGCGAGGTCGGTGTCCTTGTCCACAGCGAGCACGGCGAGGGCTTCGAGGATGTCGAGGTCCTCTTCGATGAGTTCCCTGATGCCAGGATGCTGGACCTTGAGAA
>JAOZMA010000267.1:1435-3453 GCA_029934555.1 Acidimicrobiia bacterium
CTCGGTGCCATCATCGAGCGTTGCAGCATGCACCTGTGCGATCGAGGCAGATCCGAGGGGCTTGTCATCGAACGATGCGAACACCTCGTCGACCGGCCGGCCGAGCTCCGTCTCAATCGTCCGCCGGACAACGTCCGGCGGATCAGGGGGAACGTCCCCTTGCAGGGATGCCAGTGCGTCGGCAACGTCCTTGCCGACGAGGTCGGCTCTCGTGCTCAGAAGCTGTCCGATCTTGATGAAGGTCGTTCCGAGATCGAGGCAGATCATCCGCACCCGTTCTCCGTCGGACATGTCGAGCAGTTCCGGTGTGCTGAGATGCTCGAGGACGTTCTCGTACTCATCAGGGACGCCCACAGCCCAGGATGCAAAACCGTACTTCGCAAGTGTCCGAACGATCTCGTTGACTCGCGAGGAGTTCTTGAGAAGTGTCCTCTTCGCAGTTGCCGTGTCGGCCATAACGAGCCTTTCATCGTGGCGGAGCGCCACCGGGTGTCGGGAAAGTACACAATCGCCGCCTGTTCGGCTATGCAAAAACGGCTGATTTCGGCAGGAATGGGGTGGGCGCCATCGCAGCGCTTCCAATCCGAGAGTCGCGCCTTCGCATCCTGCCGCTACAAGAAGAGCCTTTGGTGCGCCTACAAATCTCCGAGAACCCGTACCGCGGGCTACGACGCAGCGCGGAACGAAACCCCTCTCATGACGCCCCACCGAACGGCGAATCGCGCGGTTCTTGGCCGTATGATGCCCCTCGGTCGGAATGTCGTTGTGGAGGGAGTGATATGGCTTCACACGCCAACAGGAACAGCCAGGGCGCCGAACCTCCTCGGTCCGATAATTGTCGGGACGATGCGGATGCAACCACGATGGGGAACCCCCGGCGCGACGGCTTGACGAGGCTCGGGATTCGGGCTTGGTCTGTGGTCGGGATCATTGCAGCATCGGTGATCATCTACCTGATTCTCGCCGGACTGTCCGGATTGGTGATTCCGCTGGTCGTCGCGACCGTCGTCGGCACACTCTTTGTTCCACTCGTAGACAAGCTGTCGGTCCACATGTCCCGCAATCTCGCCGCCGGGATCGTACTCATCGGACTCGTCGCCATCGGCGTCGGGTCAATCTGGATTGCGGTGGCCGGGATCGTCGATCAGGGCTCCGAGATCCAGGATCAATTGGCTTCCGGAATCGCGGCCGCACGAGACTGGCTTGTGAGCGTCGGATTCGACCCCGCATCGGCTCAGGGCGTGACCGACGGTGTCGGGGACATCGCCGGAGCTTCCATCGGCGGTCTGTCGTCGTACGCATCGACCGTCTTCTCGAGCGTCAGCGCGTTCATCGCCGGGACGTTCGTGGGGCTCTTCCTCCTGTTCTACATCCTCGCCGATTGGAAGGAGTTCTCGACCTGGGTCGGATCACATCTCGGCGTGCCGAAAGACCTCGGTGCCGGGATCGTTGACGACGCAACCTGGTCGATTCGCCGCTACTTCTATGCGCTCACGATCACCAGCATGGTCACCGCTGTCGTGGTCGGCGGGGCTGCGGCGGTCATCGGGGTACCTCTCGCATTCACGATCGGGTTGATCACATTTCTCACATCATATGTTCCGTACGTCGGAGCGTTCGTCTCCGGTGCGTTCGCAGTCTTGATCGCTCTCGGATCGGGTGGCATGACCGATGCGGCGATCATCTTGGCCGTGATCCTCGTCGTGCAGATGGTGATCCAGCCTTTGCTGCAGAACAGGATGACGGCATCGGAACTCGACCTCAATCCGGTGGTGAGCTTCGGATCCACGATCGTCGGCGGAGTGCTCGCCGGTGTGCTGGGAGCAACATTGTCCGCCCCGATCGTCGCCATGATCATCAAGATCGTGGGGCGCGTGAAGGACTACAACGCGGACGAGCAGGTACGCCCAAACTGATCCGTTTGAAGAACCCTCTCAGCCTCGCAAGCTCGACCCCCCACTGCGCCTCAATCCACGGTTTGTGCGGTGGCAAGGGCCTCCTTGTCCTGTCCCCCCGAC
>JAOZMA010000268.1 GCA_029934555.1 Acidimicrobiia bacterium
CTACACCGACGAGGACCACGTGAGTCCATCCAGGTTCGGGTAGCGTTTGCGAATCGCGCGCGCCCACTTGCGTGATTGGCTGCGGGGACCAGAGGCGATCGCCGCATTCCCGCCGGCTTGAGTTATCCAGCGGGAATCGAGATTCAGGAGTCGGAGATCACGATCGGCCCGGCAGATCACAAGGCTGCTGTCTCCGGACGAGAGCGGGACGACGCGCGTGTCTTGGTACCTCTCTGCGATCGCCGTATGTAGTCCGTTGTTGTCGTTGCCGGTCTCCAGAGCGGCGTACCAAACGCTGTGTGTTGCATCGTATGAAGGGGCTCCCGCTGGATGATGATCAAAACGTCCGGTCGCTAGCGGGCCATAGTGTCGTGGCTCGTTCCACTTGGTCGCGTGTCTGCCGCCGTGAGAGAAGATACGAATCAGCCGACTGCGGCGGCTTACGTTCCTCAGGTGTGCAGCGCGAATCGGTGGGAAGTTGTCCGCTATTGGATCAGGTAGTGCCTCGGACACCAGAAGGGCCTCTCAGAGTGCGGCGGCGATCTGACCTAGCGGCTCTGGGTCAAGACCCGCCTGCAGCCAAACCAGCGGACTGATGCGCTCATCGTTGACCACAAGATCGACGTTCGGATTGTGGAGGAATCCGTGCAACTCGACAACGTCCATCTCATGATCGATGTGTCGGTTGAACTGATACATCCCAGGCAGCAGTCCGTTGTCACCGAACTGCCAATCCGGGATTCGCCATTCGTTGCCTTGCTTCACTCCGTAGATCGAGTGATCGGCCAGTCGTTGCCTGATCCGAGAGCCGTTGACCCCGAGAAGCCCGGCGGCTGCACCGACGGTCAGCGCTGAGTCCATGATCTGTGTCCGAAGCCTTGCGGCACTCGCCAACTCCAGGGCAACTTCAGCATCGCCGGCAGTGCGATAGCGGCTCAGAACATCAAGCTCCCCCACCGAGATCGTGTCACCCAAGGAAGCATCTGCCTTGTTCAGGATCTTGAGGACATCGGCGGCAATGCGCGGGTTGATGGACTGGGGTGTCACCCCTCGCATCGGAATCTTGTGTACCTGACTCTTGGTCTGATAGACGATGACGACTTCGCCTTCCGCTACGAGATCAGTCACAGGGGTTCGTTGTTTGATCTTGCTCATGGCAGTAGTCCTAACGGTAGCTAGTGGCGCTACCTATCGTTAATAGTGTATCGAACGAGGAGTCGATGTCAACCGAATCGTGACTTGACCGAAGCAGTCATCGGCGGTGGCTCGGTACCCCTCGACGTAGCTATCGAATGGTCGACCTTCGGGCATGGGTGCACCCCTGTGTCGACTATGGGATATGTCAGATATCGCGCCAAGTACGTTGGGGCCGATCTTCAACTCCCCGTTGTCGCGAGACCAACGCCTCATTCCCTTCCGGAACCACGGCCTTGGATGCGACGTCTGTGCTCTCAGGGGAGACCGCGTCCCCGCGATCCTCGAAGGACCGCAACGCCGGTTCGTTCTCCTGCGCTGCTTCCATTGCAGGCACGGAATGCTCCAGTCGGTCCTCTTTGGATGAGGCGGTGCTTCTTCAACGTCGCGGCGAGTGCGTCCTGGAGTAGGTCCTCGGGTTCGATGTGCGGCGGGGCCACAACGGCGGCGTAGCGCCGCATTCTTGGGTACGCGGCACGGAAGATGTCATCGTCAGTTGCGCCGCTCGTCAGTTGCCCGTGCGTCCGGTCGGTCACAGGACCCCTATTCTCGCCCTCACCCTCAATCACATCCGATCGGGCTGAAACGCAACTCCGGAATTCCGGGGGTTACGTTGGGAGGCTTCGTGAGGACAGCAGGTGGCATCTCGCACGCGACGCTTCTTGTCCGGAGCATCAGTCGTGGGTGACTGGTGGGTTCCGAAGCTCGCCACGAACTCGAAGCTCCGGTCGCTTCATTGCAGTACGAGGATCGCCTTCTCCGGGGGGTCGTGAGCGAAGGCTCGTCGCTGCCATGCCGGACCCGGAAGGTCGGAAAGCAATATCCATCGACCAGTGAGTTACGGTGCCGGCTTCTTCGCCTCTGCGGTAGCGCCACCGCTAGGGATAGGACCACGAGCATTGCGTAGAGGAGTGTCAGCCCGCACGGAGGCCTCTAGGAGCACCGGATATTCGCGGTCAATATCCGCCTTCGGCTGTTCTACCCGTCACGATTTCGACCGAGTTGCTCGTGCCGATGCGGTCGGCGCCGGCCTCGATGAGTTCGTAGGCGAACTCCTTCGAGTTGACGCCGCCGCTGGCCTTGATAAGGACTTCGTCGCCGACGACCTCGCGCATGAGTCGCACGTCTTCGACCGTCGCTCCGCCCCCCTCCTTGCCGGTGGACGTCTTTATGAAGCGCGCTCCTGCGGTCTTGGCAAGGGTGCATGCGGCGATCTTCTCCGTGTCCGTGAGGAGTGCCGTCTCGATGATGACCTTGACGGGTTTGTCTCCGCAGGCCTTGACCACCTGCTGGATGTCCTCGAATACGAGGATGTAATGCTTGCTCTTGATGGCGCTGACGTGAATCACCATGTCTATCTCTTGAGCACCGCGGTTCGCAATGGCATCATGAGCTTCGAAAGCCTTGGCGACGGGTGTCATCTGGCCGTGGGGAAAGCCCACGACGGCTATGGGGATCACGTCCGACCCCTCGAGCTTCTGTGCCACGTACTCGACGTCGCCCGAGAAGA
This sequence comes from Acidimicrobiia bacterium, assembly GCA_029934555.1. Classification (GTDB taxonomy): domain Bacteria; phylum Actinomycetota; class Acidimicrobiia; order Spongiisociales; family UBA5794; genus JAHEEL01. The sequence continues at coordinate 2,705 of JAOZMA010000268.1, forward strand.
CGCATACCGACCTGAAGTGGTATCGCTTCGCCTCCTCGCATACGCGGTCAAAGTCCTCTTTCTTCGCGTCCGTCCTGAGCAGCGTGTGGTCTATGACCCGTGCGAGTTCCCTGTCGTAGTCCTCCACCATCAATTCTTCCTCCTGTTCAGGCTGTTACTGACCGTAGTACGAGCCACATCGCGTTCGTCGAGGTCATGGCCGTAACTCATCGCCACCAATCCTCGGATAGCGGCCTCCTCTCGCCGCGAGGTTCCCAGCGAGGTAGCGAATGAGTAGCGTGGCCACCATGGAATACGACCTGGCGTTCACTTGCAGCGAATGTGGCAAGGTCGCCACCCGGGTCCGAGTTCTCGAGTCCGGCGAGGTACCCGAAACGCAGGACCCATTCTGGTCGAGCCTCACCAGCGACTCGCGAAGGATATGCATCGAAATCGACGGATTCGCTAGTTGGACCTCACGGACCACAGGCTCTCCTCAAGAGATCCTCCGCCATTGGATCGCTGAGGACTTCCTCGCTCTCAGAGATGAGGATGAGACGAAGGTGGCCAACCGGTGCTTCGAATGCGAGAAGTGGTACTGCTCAGACCACACCCCATGGGAGCGGATCGTCTACGGAGCGCCTGCGTACGACTACTACTTCGCGAGGGTCTGTCCCCGAGGCCACGAGAGCACAGTCGAGCGCTGAGCACGCTTGGCAACGCAGCCGGACGCATGATGGAAGACATCCCGGTTCCGATCATC
>JAOZMA010000269.1 GCA_029934555.1 Acidimicrobiia bacterium
GCCTCGCGTCTAGGCTGAGAATCGACACACTCAGGAGGGAACGTGCACGTACTCGTCGCCACCGATGGTCAACTCGATGCCACCGCTACGGCCGACTTCGCCGCTCGCCTCGCAGGGCCCGATGGCCGTGTGACGGTGCTGACCGTGGTCGAGGTGCCTCGAGCGTTCCTCCACGATATGCGAGTCGATTGGGGCGCTCCGGAAGGCACCGGCAGGCTCGTCGACGACGCGTATGTCGTCACTCCTGCTGTACCCCGAGAGGCTCCGGCCGGGTGGCCGGGTGACGATGCGTTGATCGACCGCTACCTCAACGACAAGAAGGAACAATGCACGGCCTCCATCGTGGACATCCTACGAAGCGCCGACGTGCACACTCATGCCCGCGTCGTCGAGAGCGAGAACGTGTCTCTTACGATCATCAATCAGTGCGCGGAACTCGGTGCCGACGTTGTCATCATCGGCTCTCACGGCCGGGGTCTGGTCCAGGGGCTCCTCGGGTCGAACGGGACGAAGATCGTTCGACGGTCGCCCATCCCTGTTCTCCTGATCCGCACCACATCTTCTTGACGTAGGCCGCACGGTCGAGCCTCCGTATTCGACATCCGATTGATCCGGTGTCGAGCGTGGCTTCCGGGTCCGAACGATGCCAGAACGCGAGGGGAAGATCATCGACCCTATACGCGACGAGTCCTCGGGCTCGCACGGGATCCTCTCAAGACGCCCGGCGGGACTCGAGCCCCCAGCCTCTTGATCCGCGGATCTCCAAGGGGTATCCATAGCCCTCCACAGCAGTCCAAAGCGGTTGACCCCAGAGTCGCTCCCAGAACAGGTCACACATGATCGGTGGGGGGTCGTCTCCACGGACGGTTTCGAGTCCGTCCGCCATGTGTGCGCAGGTCTAGCCTGACTCGATTCGCTCCCTCAACCAATCCGCGACAGCGGATTCGTCGAACTTCCCGGCAGCAATCGCCAGCATCATCTCGATGGCGTCATCCGGTTGGACTCTCAGATCATGGCCGTTGAGAGCGCAGAACACCGTCAGCGACTGCCATGCCAGCCGCTTGCTGCCGTCTGGCAGTGGGTGATTCCGCGCGATCCTCACGACGAGCACCGCAGCTTTGTCCACGAACTCCGGGTGGAACTCAACCTCACCGAAGCCTGCTTGGGGTGCATGGAGTGCAGAGTCGAGCAACTCCAATCTCGATACCCGCGTCAGGGTTGCTGCCTCAATACCGGTGACAGCCTCGGCGATCATGACGGCCTCAGCCAGAGTGAGGTACCTCACTCTGCAAGGCGATCCAAAATCTCCTTGTCACGCTCAGTCAAGGCCCGGAGTGTCTCCATGAATTCGTCGTCGCTCTTCACGCGCTCGATCTCGGCGTGCAGCGCTTCAAGCATGAGGGCGTTCACACTGATGCCGCGCCCACGCGCAACGATGTCAACCTCCGCGGCCAGGTCTTCGGGTATCCGGACAGTTGTCGTTCTTCTTGACACGCCATCATGATATCACGACGTCGTGTGTGGTGTGTGGGAATCTCGTAGCACGCCCGGAGGGACTCGAACTCCCAACCTCCTGATCCGGAAAGTTCCAAGGGATGTCCAGGGGCGTCCGCAGCCGTCCACTGGTTCGCCCTGGGTTTGGTGGAGTCTCTGGTCTTCCCAGGGCGAACCAGGTGAAGGCCGGCTCAGATACGGTCGGTCTCGTATGCCCAGATGGCGAGTTCGACGCGGTTGCGGACCTCTAACTTGGTCATGAGGCTCGCGATGTGGGCCTTAACCGTGCCGAGGCTGATGTGGAGTTCCTCGCCGATCTCGACATTTGTACGTCCCCGAGCCACAGTGAGAAGCACCTCCTCCTCACGGTCGGTCAACGGCCAAGCCGGTTGGGATGGTTCGGCGCGGTCGGATGAGTGCGCAAAAGTCGACAAGAGTCGGACCGTCACATTCGGAGCGATGAGGGCGTCGCCTTCTGCAGCTGCACGGATCGCCTGCACCAGGAGTTCGGGGCCTGCGTCCTTGAGCAGGAAGCCGCGGGCTCCTGCCTTGAGCGCCCCGTGAACGTATTCGTCGAGATCAAACGTCGTGATGATGACGATCGCCATCGGATCTTCAACGCCTGGGCCTGCCAGTTCGCGTGTCGCCTCAAGACCATCCATCTCGGGCATCCGGATGTCGAACAGACACACATCGGGGTGTAACTCCCCGGCCAGTGTTACCGCTGCGCGTCCGTCCGCTGCGTCTCCGACAACTTCGATATCGGGCTGGGCGTCGAGGATCATCTTGAGACCTGCGCGGACGAGATCCTGGTCATCGGCAATGAGGACGCGAATGGTCATGCTGGCATCCCGGCTTTCGGCAACACGGCGTTGACGGACCATCCCTTGTCCGTGTCCGGTCCTGCCTCGAGCGTTCCACCGAGGAGCGTCGCTCGTTCATGCATCCCGACGATGCCGTAGCCGGCCAGCTTCCGTCCTGTCGATTTCGCGTCTCCATCGTCGCGCACCGAGAGATGAACGTTGGTGTCGTCACCGGTCACCGAAACGCTGATACTCGTCGCGTTGTGAGCGTGCCGAACGGCGTTCGTGATCGATTCTTGCGCGAGGCGATACATCGCCGCGTCGACCGACGAACCAAGGTCCTCCAGATCCCCAGACAGCTCGACACTGATTGCGGGAGCGTTGCCGGTGTTGCGTGCGAGACGCTCGATGTCGACGACACCACGTTGCGGGGTCAGCTCGGCGTCCTGGTCATCGCGAAGGGCACTCACCATGAGACGCATCTCGGCAAGTGTGAGGGAGGCCTCCTCCTCGATGACCACAAGCGCATCCGCCGCTGCTCCCGGATGTGACTCGGCGACGGTGCGGCCAGCCTGGGCCTGGATCACGATGGCTGACACGTGATGGGCAACCGTGTCGTGCAACTCTCGGGCAAGCTGCTCCCGTTCGCGGAGCTTGACCTGTTCCATCTCGCTGGCACGAGCCTTGATTTCGTAGCGGACGAGGGCGCCGATCGCTGCAGGCAGCAACAGGAACAGAACGCTCCCGAAAAAGGCCTCGAAAAGGACGGCGCTCGAGGAATCTGCCATTGCGATTGCCACGCCGTTGACTTCGGCGCTGACAACGATGATCGCCAACCCGATCGCAGCATCCCGACCCGACGCCCACCGAAACAGGGCATATGGGAGCAGGAGCAGGGCCCCGGCCGCGTACAGGCCGACGTCACCCGCGCCGGTGATGACACCTGCGAGATTCGTAGCGGTCATCGCACCGAAAGCGATGGCGACTGCCGCAAGCGGGTACGTGCGTCGCCAGAACACAGCGACTAGTAGCACGGCCGTAAGTGCGATAGACACCGCCGGCCACACGATGTCGTCGCGCAGAAGCAACTCGAGACCTGATGCGAACACGAACACGGCCATGAGTGCCCAGTCGCGCCA
>JAOZMA010000028.1:0-8576 GCA_029934555.1 Acidimicrobiia bacterium
ATTACGGATTACGGATTACGGATTACGGATTACGGATTACGGATTACGGACTACGGAACACCGCTCCTTGCTACTTCGCCAACGGTTCGAATCTTGCCGTGAAGTGCCTGAGCCAGGGGGCCTGTTCCACGATGCGGTAACCGCGCATCTCGGATGCTCCTGCTGCGACGTCGATGACGACTTCGGCGACGTAGTCGATGTGGCTCTGCGTGTACGTTCTGCGAGGGATGGCCAGCCTCACCAACTCCATGACTGCCGGCTCATCTGGAGCACCGTCTATCCCGGGACGACCGAACATCACGGTCCCGATCTCGATGCCGCGAACACCGCCATTGCGGTAGAGCTCCACGGCGAGCGACTGCGCCGGATACTCATAGGCCGGGACGTGCGGCAGCATCGCTTTGGCATCGATGTAGATCGCGTGGCCTCCCGCGGGCTGCACGATCGGGACGCCCGCGTTGGAGACCTTGTCTGCGAGATACTCTGTGGAACGGATTCGGTAGCGGAGGTAGTTCTCGTCGAGGACCTCTTCGAGCCCCTGGGCGAGGGCCTCGAGGTCATATCCCGCGAGACCTCCGTACGTCGGGAATCCTTCGGTGAGGATGAGCAGGTTCCTCGCTTGCAGGGATGTCTCGTGATCGTTCATCGCAAGGAAGCCACCGATGTTGACCAGCCCATCCTTCTTCGCTGAGACCGTGCAGCCATCGGCAAGAGAGAACATCTCGCGGGCGATCTCCTTCGGTGTCCGATCGGCGTAGCCCTCCTCACGGATCTTGATGAACCATGCGTTCTCGGCGAATCGGCAAGCGTCGAGGAAGAGCGGGATCCCGTACTCGTCGCAGACGGCTCGAACGGCCCGGATGTTCTCCATGGAAACCGGCTGCCCACCACCGGAGTTGTTCGTCACGGTCACCATCACGAGAGGTATGCGGTCGACTCCGACGCGGTCGATCGTGGCACGCAAAGCGCTGATGTCCATGTTGCCCTTGAACGGCAGGATCTCGGACGGTGCGGATGGGCTGACCAGATCCAGAGCCTCGGCACCCTGGTATTCGACATTCGCCCTCGTCGTGTCGAAGTGTGTGTTGTTGGGCACGACGTCTCCTTCGGAGACCATGACCGAGAAGAGGATCTTCTCCGCAGCCCTGCCCTGGTGGGTCGGGATCACCTCAGAGAACCCCGTGACATCTTTCACTGCCGCCTCGAACCGGAAGAAGCTTCGGCTCCCCGCGTACGACTCGTCGCCGCGCATCATCCCCGCCCACTGCTCGGATGACATCGCTCCGGTGCCCGAGTCGGTCAGGAGGTCGATGATCACCTCATCGGCGTGGAGCCCGAAGAGGTTGAAACCGGCGCGTTCGAGGGCGGCCTCGCGTTCTTCAACGGTCGGCAGATCGATCGCCTGAACGGTGTGAATGCGGAATGGTTCGATGATGGTGCGGTACGGCATGAGATCCTCTCGATCAATCGGTAGTTGGATTCTCGCAGCCGACGGTGGCCTCTGAGTCGGTAGGCTCTCCTCCATGGAACTTCTCGGCGATCTCGACGTACATCTCTTCAACGAAGGGACCCAGACACACATCTACGACCACCTTGGAGCGCAGCTCCTGCCTGAAGGTGGAGCGCACTTCGCCGTCTGGGCTCCGAACGCCCGCGACGTCGCGGTGATCGGTGATTTCAACGGGTGGAACGGGGACGCTCATCCGATGTTCCCGACGGACTCGGGGATATGGAAGGCGTACGTTCCTGAAGCCAGACCCGGCAACACCTACAAGTACGCGATCACGACCGGCTCGGGGGATCGGATAGACAAAGCCGATCCGATCGCATTCCTCGCCGAGGTTCCACCGAAGACGGCATCGGTCGTCTGGGGCCTCGACTACGAATGGGCCGACGCCGAATGGATGACGTCACGCGGTGGACGACAGGCTCATGACGCTCCCATGTCGATCTACGAGTTGCACACCGGGTCGTGGAGGAAGGCGGACAACGGCGACTCCCTCTCCTATCGAGAGCTGGCCGGGCCGCTCGCCGACTACATGACCGAGATGGGCTACACCCACGTCGAGTTCATGCCGCTGTCCGAGCACCCGTACTACCCGTCGTGGGGCTACCAGGTGACCGGCTACTTCGCGCCGACGAGCCGATTCGGCACACCCCAGGATCTGATGTACCTCATCGATCATCTCCACCAAGCGGGCATCGGGGTGATCCTCGACTGGGTCCCTTCGCACTTCGCGACCGATGGACACGGCCTCTCTCAGTTCGATGGAACGGCGCTGTACGAGCACGACGATCCGCGGAAGGGATTCCATCCGGATTGGGGAAGCTTCATCTTCAATTACGGACGGAACGAAGTCCGCTCGTTCCTCGTATCGTCGGCGAACTTCTGGCTCGACCGCTACCACGTGGACGGTCTGCGGGTCGATGGGGTCGCGTCGATCCTCTACCTCGACTACTCACGGAACGATGGAGAGTGGGAACCGAACATCTACGGTGGCAACGAGAACCTCGAGGCGATCTCGTTGCTCAAGCAGGTCAATAGCGTGGCGTACGGGGAGAACCCGGGCATCACGATGATCGCCGAAGAGTCGACGGCGTTCGCCGGCGTATCGCGTCCCGTCGATCTGGGTGGCCTCGGTTTCGGCTACAAGTGGGACATGGGCTGGATGCATGACTCTCTCGAGTACTTCGCCCACGAACCGGTGCATCGTTCGTTCCATCAGAACGATTTGACGTTCCGGATGCTGTACGCCTACGACGAGAACTTCATCCTCGCCCTCTCCCACGACGAGGTGGTCCACGGTAAGGGATCGCTCGTCAACAAGATGCCGGGGGACGAGTGGCAGCAGTTCGCGAATCTCAGGGCGCTCTACGGCTATCAGTACTCGTTGCCGGGGAAGAAGTGCCTGTTCATGGGCGGCGAGTTCGGGCAGCGATCAGAATGGTCCGTCGATCAACAGCTCGAATGGTTCGTCCTCGACCAGGACAATCACGCCGGTATGCAACGGTGGGTTGCGGACCTCAATGCTCTCTACCGGGGAGAGGATTCGCTTTTCATCGAGGACTACGACCCCGCCGGGTTCGAGTGGATCGATGCCGGCGATGCCGGCGCGAGTGTTCTCAGTTTCCTCAGAAAGGGTGGCGAACGACCGGTTCTCGTCGTGTTGAACCTCACTCCCATTACTCGACCCCGATATCGCATCGGTGTCTCGACGGGTGGTCGATGGGAGACGCTTCTCAACAGCGATGACGAGCGCTACTGGGGATCGGGAGCGGGGACCAACGGCATGATTGGGGCAGTCGACGCTCCGATGCACGGGCAGAGTCACTCTCTGTCGCTGGATCTTCCTCCCCTGGGCGTTCTCTTCCTCGCACCGACGATCTGACGGTCGCCGCCCGTCCGCATCGGGGGGACGGGTTCGCTCCGGTCTACAGAACGACTGTTTCGAAGACCGTGAGTCCTGCTATCGCGAAGAACAGCCAGCCAAGGGTGTGGATGAGACGCTGCTCGGGGACACGCCGGATGAACGCCGGGCCGAGCTGACCCCCGATGATCACACCCGGTACGGTGAAGATGACGATCGAAGCGATCGTGCTGATGTCTGATCCCGGTGTCGTGAAGAAGCTGATCGCGTGGGTCACGTTCGCTGCAAGTGCCGTGATGCGACAGTTGTGACGCTGACGGCCACAGCGATCCTGGAGGGGACGCGGCACCGTTTCACGAGCGTGAACGAATTGGCTTCACCCAACCCCGTGGAAATGAGGCCGACGAACAAGCCGCCGATACCGGCTCCCGTTCTCCCCTCGCTGGTTCGACAGAGTTGATACTCGTAGACGGTGTGATCGGCCGTCACGATGCGTCTGGAGATGACCGGTTGAACGACGTCGATTCCCAACTCGATCTCAGCATCCTCGCCCGCCGGGTCGTGGTGCTGGACGAATGTGATGGCGATCCCGGTGAGTCCGAATGCCAGGATTATCTTCAGGAGGAGCTCGGGAGCGATCCCGGCCAGGAGCGAACCGACGATCGCAGCGGGCACTGCGGCGGTCGTCAGGAGACGTAGACCCGCCAATCGATCGTCTTCGCCCTCGCGTGGGCGATCACGCCGGATGCGAATCCGAAGACCTCAGTGGCGAGCGCCGCTCCGATGGCGACGGACGGTTCGAGGCCGAGAACGACCACGAACAGAGGGGAGGAGAAGGTTGCACCGCCGATACCGGCACCGTTCGCGATGGCTGCGATGACGATGGCTACCGGGAACAACCACCAGAGGCTCGCGTCCACGGGCATCACTTCCCCGCCGTGGAGACCCGGTGGTCACGCACGCGATCAGCGAGGCCTGTGAAGTCATCGTCGATCCGAAACGGGTGCCCGTCCCACCAGCCGTCGCGATCGGGTTCATAGCGTCGGGGGAGCGGTGCTCCAGCGAGAGCGATGCGCTTCATCTCGCGCTCTGTCGACCGCATCTCCTGGACCGCGCGGGGTGCCGGGATCGGATCGAGGATCTCGAGGCGGATGTGTTGGTGACGGCGGACGACCGGGCGGTACGGGTACTCCCACACCCGATGCGTACCGGTGATGACAACGGGCAGCACCGGACGGTCGAGTTTCTCGGCGATCCGGAAGGGGCCCGGGTAGAAGGCTGCCTCGATGCCGAGGATGCTCCCCTGGGGGAAGACGACGAAGCTCTCACTTCGATCGAACGCCGCTTCTGCGCCACGCAACAAGGCTCGGAAGCCATCAGGTCCGGAACGTGTGGAGACGCTGGTCTGCTCTGAGGCCGAGAGGTAGGAACCGAGGAATCTCCATCCGAACAACTCATCGCGTGCGGCGAACGAGAGATGAAGTGGGATGCGCGTGATGACGAGCGGGTCGACGAGCCCTTCGTGCAACGGGACGATGACGTACTCCCGGTCGGGGTCGACACGATCGAGGCCAGACACGGTGACGGAGATTCCAAGCGCCCGCATCATGATGTCGGCCCACATGCGCTCGAGGCCATGGAGAAGGTGACGCCTGCCGAGACGTCCGGCGGCGATGGTCATCCACCTGAGCGGTCCGAAGAGGACGGCGGTGGCAGCCGTCAGACGAGCCCATGACGCGAAGTCATCGACGCGGGCGGTTCCTTTGGAGAACGCGATCGGATAACGCTGTTCGGTTGGCATCGCAACAGCAACGGTCCGAGGAGTTCGAACATTCCCTCACGGGTACGCCTCGGCGGATCGGTGCGGCTACGCCCGGTGGGCGGGATCGTTCGCTGCGATGATCTCGACGTCGTGCGAACCACACTCACGGCAGCGATACTCGAGACCGTCCGGAGGTGATCCGAGCGATGCAGCGTCTTCAAGCGATGCCCCACATATTCGGCACACCTCGAGGGTGTGGTGCTGGTTGGTCCCGCATCCGGGGCAGTCAACCCACTCGTCGGCTGAGAAGTCGCTTTTCCCCCAGTCGGAGAAGGCGGCGACCACGTTGTCCTCCTGGGGAGCAGCGGCAGCGAACGGTGCCGGTGGTGCGTTTTCAGGAGTGAGTGCAGAAGCCTGCCCGTTCTGTGGATGGGCCACTCCGTCACTCCCAAGAGCGAAGAGAGCGATGCCCTGCGCCTCAGCGATGCTGATCGCCGGCGGGCTGAACCCTGAAGCGGAGAAGATGATCCGCTTGCGCCCATCGGATTCGGCGGCGAGGACGGCGAGGACGGATCGTTGATTGAGCGGTTGATCGGGGACCCGGACGAATGCGGTGAGATCGGTGGATCTCAACTCGACGGCGTGCGAACCCTTCTCGATGATCTCTGAAGGGGGCTCTCCGATGTGGAACATCCACAGGTACGCCGCTTGATACGCCTGATCAAGCGTCAGCGTTGAACCCGGTCCGTCGTGCATTCCGTTGCGCCTTCGTAGTGTGCTTACCCGTCTGCTATCGGCACACGATCGGGACTCCTCAAGGACTAGAAGACCGATGATCAGTTCTCAGCGGACCGGTCCACCTGAAGCCGCTATTCCGTGGGAGCTTTCACCGGAATGGAGTGCTCCCAATCCGCGAGGAGCGCCCTGAGGGCCGCAACGAATGCAAGCGGTTGATCGAGGATCAGGTGGTGGTGTGCTTCGGGGATAGAGACCACCGGGGCGTTCCGGCCCATCAGCTCGTACATGTACGCGGCCGTGTTCTCCTGGACGACGGTGCTGAACTCGCCGCGAATGAGAGCGACACGGCACTGCACGGATGCGAGTTGGTCTCGGAGTGCAACGAGGGTGTGTTCGAAGAGGCGAGGGTCGAACTTCCACGTCCACCCATCGTCCGTCTGTTTGAGGGAGCCGCGAGCAACGTGATCGACGATGTACGTGTTGTCGCATGGCTGTTGGGGAATGAGGCGGAAGTGGCGTAGCGCTGTCTCCTCATCCGGATAGGTGCCGGGTGATCGGAATGCCCGTCCTCGCGCCCCTTCGCGCGACTCCGGGTCCGGTTCCCTGACCGGCGAGTCCACGATCACGGCACCGGCAAGGCGGTCTCCATGCGTGGCTGCCAGCTCGATGGTGACGAGGCCACCGAGGGAGTGGCCCACGACGACTGGCGGACCGGGAAACCCGGCTGCGCCCGCGACAGCGAGGACCTCCTCGGCCCAGATCTGGTGGTCGTAGCAGTCTCTCCGACCGCTGTCACCGTGACCGGAGAGGTCGAGAGCGACGGCATGCCACCGGCTGGTGAACATCGGGGCCAGGAACGACCACCACTGGGCGTGGGCGGCGCCACCGTGAACGAACACAAGGCCGGGGCGGCCGCGTTCACCCCAGTCGAGGTAGTGGATGTCGGTTCCCTCGACATCGATCCAGGATTCGGTATACGGGGCTGCGAGAGACCGTTGGAACCAGTCGGGAGCGGCCGACTCAGTCACCGACGACCTCGTGAGGGAGCGTGAACCAGCGGAGTTCTTCGAAGTCGCCGGTGAAGTCCGCCGGGTCCAACTCTCCTTCGTACGGCAGCGCTTCTCTGAGAATCGAGGCTGCCTCGATCAGATAATCGGTGAGGACCGGATCGGCGTCGCGTTGTGGCCGATGGTCGAAACGCATCTCGCCGCTCGAGTAGTCGATCTCGGTCAGACTGAGCGGCGCCTCGCCCCTCCCGTCGCGATGTTCCCAGAGGCCGGTTGCCGCGTCGAACCGGTAGTACGGAAGAAGCCGCCAGCCTTCATCTGCCACCAGGTTCACGGCGCTGACGATGAAGTCGAACACCTGCTCCGAGATGAAATAGTTGAGATTGACCCGGACCCAGCCCGGTTTGATCCCTTCGCACCCCCGGGTGATCTCCCGTTCGAACTCCGTCGACGTTCCGATGTCGATGCCGAGCAAGCGGTGACCATACGGCCCCGCACAGGAGCATCCACCTCTGGCCTGGATACCGAAGAGATCGTTCAAGAGCGCTACAACGAAATTGTGATGCAGATATCGACCACCGTGCCTCACGACAAACGACACGATCGAGAGTCTCTCAGCGTTCGGGTTGCCGAGGATCTTGATGTGGGGGTTGTCGATCCATGAGGAGATCGCGCGATCGATGAACGATTCCTCCAGTTCCCGGATGCGGTCGGCGCCCACCGCATGTTTCAGCTGGAAGACGAGGCCGGCGCGAATCGACTCGATGATCGCCGGCGTCCCTCCCTCCTCGCGATGCTCGATGTTGTCGAGGTATCGATGGTCATCGGGGTTGACGAATGCGACGGTGCCACCACCGGGGACTGCAGGAACGCGGTTCTTGAAGAGCTCCTTGCGAGCGACGAGAACGCCGGGCGTCCCAGGGCCTCCGATCATCTTGTGGGGAGAGATGAAGATGGCGTCCTTGTAGGCGAGTGGCTCGTCTTCGGGTGCCATGTCGATAGAGACGTATGGAGCGGCTGCGGCGAAATCCCAGAACGACAGTGCACCGTGCTCGTGGAGGAGCCTCGCCACAGCACGCGTATCGGTGATAATGCCGGTGACGTTGGATGCCGCAGAGAAGCTGCCGATCTTCAGCGGGCGGTCCTCGTGGGCCTTCAGTTCCCGTTCGAGTTGTGCCAGGTCGATGTGCCCATCGGCGTCCTCGTCGATGCGGACCACGTCTGCGATGGTCTCGCGCCAGGGCAGTTCGTTCGAATGGTGTTCGAAAGGTCCGGTGAACACGACGGGTCGCTCTGAAGCGGGGATCTGGCTGGACAGGTCGTACTGCTCGTCGAGGGTGTCGGGGATGCGGAGACCGAGCACAGTGACGAGACGATCGATCGCCCCGGTGGCTCCGGAACCGGCGAAGATGACGGCGTGCTCGTCTCCGGCGTTCACGCAGCTTCGGATCATCTCCCGGGCCTCTTCCCTGAACCGGGTCGTCTGGAGGCCGGTACCGGAGGACTCGGTGTGAGTGTTGGCGTAGAGGGGGAGAACGACTTCTCGCAGATACTCCTCGATGAACGACAGCGACCGGCCCGAGGCCGTGTAGTCGGCGTACGTGACACGGCGGTTCCCGAACGGCCCCGGTACGACGTAGTCGCTGCCGATGACGGAGCCCCGGATGGTTTCGACAAGATCCATGAGAGGGAGAGTAGAGC
>JAOZMA010000028.1:8676-13592 GCA_029934555.1 Acidimicrobiia bacterium
CTTAGGGCCTTTTGCCATGATGCTGGGGACTTCGGTCCCTAGAGGTTGGGGGCGGGGTTGTTGGACAATATGGCGAAAGCGATCCGCGTTCACGTGGACGTCTCCGGACCGGGGACCGGACCAGGCGACGAAGTAGCCACGCGACGAGGATCTTCCATTGATGGGAGCATCCGCGTGGCCAGAGTCGAACTCGAAATCACCAGAAGACAGTTCCTCGCGGCCGGCGTCGCGGGCACCGCCCTCCTGGGGACCGGCATGGGCCCCGGTCGCTCCAACATGGCGATGAACTACCCGGATCCACCGTGGTTCAGCCAGGGCGACGTCGTCACCACATACAACTACTGCGACATGTGCCCGTGGAAGTGCGGAATCGCCGTCCAGACCGTCAACGGTCAGGTCATGAAGATCGACGGCAACTCCCTCGATCCGAAGAGCCGGGGAATGCTGTGCGGCCGGGGACAAGCCGGCGTGTCATTCATGAACGACCCCGATCGTCTCCAATCGCCGATGATCCGCACCGGAGAACGCGGCGAAGGGAAGTTCCGCGAGGTCAGCTGGGAAGAAGCCCTCGACTACACCGCCGAGAAGATCCTCGCGATCAAAGACACCTACGGGCCGGAAGCCCTCGCGATCTTCGGTCACACCACCGGCGATTTCTGGTTCACCGACTACTTCGCCCAGGCGTGGGGAACCCCGAACGCGGCGAAGCCATCATCGTCGCTCTGCCTCAGCCCACGTGACGAAGCCTCAACGCTGACACTCGGATTCCCGGTCGGGGGGCACGAGCCGATGGACTGGGACGAGATCGAGTGCATCACACTCATCGGAAGCCACATCGGAGAAGACAGCAGGAACACCGTGATGCAGGACTTCATTGAGTCCCGCTCTCGCGGCGCACAGGTGATCGTCGTCGATCCCCGGTTCTCCAGTGCTGCGGCGAAAGCCGACCACTGGCTACCGATCAAGCCTGGAACCGATACTGCGCTGCTGCTTGCGTGGATCAACGTGCTCATCACTGAAGATCGCTTCGACCGTTCCTACATCGACGAATGGGCGACCGGACTCGATGAACTCACCACCCACATCCAAGAGTTCACCCCCGAGTGGGCGGCCGGGATCACGGATCTCTCCGCCGAGCAGATCCGGACGACGGCCAGGGTGATGTCGGACCGTCTGCCCCAGGCGGCGATTATGCCGGGTCGTCACGTCACCTGGTACGGCAACGATTCCCAGCGCATGAGAGCGGTGTTCATCCTCAACTCGCTCCTCGGCGTCTACGGTCGACACGGCGGGATGTACTTCAACAAGTCGCCGTTCCTCGACTCCTACCCGCATCCGCCATTCGCCGTCACCGGGAGTTCCGGCGGCTGCTCAGCCGAGCCGGGCGAGGAGAGCGCAGAGCTTCCGCTTGGCCCCACGGGCAAGGCGCGGGCCGATGGTGCGCGTGACACCTTCCTACGTGGCCCCACTGCCATGCAGGAGCTCATCGACCCGATGATCACGGATGACCCCTACCGGATCGCCGGGCTGATGATCTACGGCGTGAACCTTCTCAACTCGATCCCTATCCCATCGCGAACGATCGAGGCGCTGAAGAAACTCGACTTCGTGCTCGCCGTCGACGTACTGCCTCAGGAACATGTGGCATGGGCTGATGTCGTGTTCCCCGAGGCGACCTTCCTCGAACGGTACGACGAGCTCTCCACCGTTCCCTACAAGACGCCGTTCATCCAGATGCGCGAGCCTGCTGTAGCGCCGATGTACGACACGATGCCCGGGTGGATGATGGCCAGGGAGCTTGGTCTGCGGGTCGGTCTCGATGCCTACTTCAAGTGGGAGACGATTGAGGAGTACCTCGACATCCGGCTCCGGTCCGTCGGATCCAGCCTTGAGAAGATGCACGACGCCGGCGGCGTGATCATCCAGGAAGGAAAACCCTATCTCGACGAATTCGTGGCAGACGGCGAATCACCGTTCCACACCGCATCCGGGAAGATCGAGCTCTCGGTAGCGGAACTCGCAGAGGCAGGTCTGGATGCCATCCCGGTCTACGAACCGACGGAGGAGCCACCGGACGGCTACTACCGGCTTCTCTATGGAAGGAATCCGCTCCACACGTTCGCCAAGACACAGAACACGCCGGTGCTGAGCGACCTTTCTCCGGAGAACGAACTGTGGATCAACGAGGATGAGGCGGCCGCTCTCGGCTATGTGAGCGGCGACAAGGTCTGGCTCGAGAACGACAACGGCGATCGCAGCGGACCGATCGCGGTCAAGGCGACGCAGCGAATCCGGAAGGATGCCGTCTTCATGGCGCATGGCTTCGGGCAGAACGCAGAAGGCCTCACACTTGCGAACGGCCGGGGTGCGAGCGACACGAAGCTGATGAGTCGGTACAAGCTCGATCCGATCAGCGGTGGCGCCGGCATGCGGATCAACTTCGTCCGACTGGTGGAGGGAGACTGACATGGCCTACGCATTCCTTCTCGACATGAGCCGGTGCATCGGCTGTGAAGCCTGCGTCGTGGCCTGCAAGTCCGGCAACCAACTCCCCGTCGACCGGCAGTACATCAAGTTGATCGAACATACATCCGGCACCTTCCCGGACCTCACAGGAGGCTTCCAGAACCACCGTTGCTACCACTGCGCCGACGCCACATGCGTCGCGGTGTGCCCAACGGGCGCCCTGTTCAAAGAGGACGGCCTCACTCGACTCAACCGAGATGCGTGCAGTGGATGCGGGTACTGCGTCCAGTCATGCCCCTACGAGGTTCCGGTGATGTCGGATGGCCGGTCGAGCAAGTGCGACGCATGCGCATCCAACGTGGGAGCCGGCGGATCACCATGGTGTGTGACCACCTGTCCCGCACAGGCGCTCAAGTACGGCGACCGGGACGAGATCCTGGCCGAGGCGAAGGAACGCGTCGTTGCCCTCAAGGATCGATACCCGAAGGCGCAGGTCTACGGCGAGACACAGGCCGGCGGACTCGGTCTCATTCTCGTTCTCCCCGATGACCCGGAGACACTCGACATTCCCGCAGATCCACCGGCAACACCCGTTGTCGTCGACGCCTGGAAGGAAGTCGTGCAGCCCCTCTCGATGGGAGCGACGGTCCTCGCCGCAGCCGGCGCCGGTGTCCTCGGCATCATCGCCAGGAGGAACCACATGGCCGAACTGCGCGAGGTCGATGACAAGAAGAAGGCCGGAGTTACCGCCGGCGATTCGGACACGGAGGAGGTGTGACCGTGACCGATACCAACGGGGACCAGCAGATCCTTCGCTATCGGAGCCGGCAGCGCATCGTCCACGCAGTGATGGCGAGTTCGTTCCTCATCCTGCTCATCACAGGCCTCGCGCTCGTCTGGGGCCCGTTGGCGTTCCTCGCTGCGGGCGGGTGGTCGCGGTACCTCCACCGCATCGCCGCCGTCGGGTTCATGTCGGTCCCGTTCCTGTACCTGATCCTCGATCGATCCGGTGCGAAAGAGGTGCTCGGCGAGTCCTTCAAGTACGACCGGGATGATGTCTCCTGGTTCCGTTACATGTATCGCTACGCCCTCGGCCGGACCGCCGAGATGCCGCCGCAGGGCCGGCTCAACGCGGGGCAGAAACTCCACCACTCTGCAGTGATCGTGTTCTCAGCGGTCATCGTGATCTCGGGTCTCGTGCTTTGGTTCCTCAAGGCAGATCTGAGCCCGACGATGCTCGCCTGGACGGCGATCATCCATGACCTCGCCATGCTTGTCCTCACGCTGCTCCTCGTTGGCCATGTCTTTTTCACATACGTGTACACGGCGTGGTCATCGATGGCGACAGGCTACGTGTCCAAGGACGACATGGAGATGGAGCACAGCAAGTGGGTTGAAGAACTCGAGCATGAGGGTGCAGAAGGACCCTCGGCCTGAGAAACGAAGGTAAGTAAGAGCCGGGTAAGAACCGGAAGGGAGCCCCGGGGTTCCCGAATCATGAAAGGAAAACCATGCGGAGATTGCATCGAGTATCGCTGATCGGGCTTGTGCTCGTGTTGGCGATGATTGCGGCGGCATGTAGTTCGGATACAGAAGAGACGACGACCACAACAACGGCAGCACCGGCGGCGACCACCACCACGGTGGCGGCGTTCGATCTGGTGGCTTCTATCGACGAGTACCTGACGAACATCCCTGACGGCTTCCTGGCCATCGGCGATGTCCAGGTCTTCAAGGATGGAGTCGAGGCCAGCGGAGCGCTCGTGATCGACGTGCGCGAGACCGGCGAGTACGAGGAAGGGCACATCCCCGGTGCGGTGAATATCCCCCTCCGGACGCTTGCGGCCAACGTTGACAAGATCCCGACCGACACGCAGGTTTATGTCTACTGCAAGTCCGGCTTCCGTGCCGCACAGGGTCTCGCGTCGCTCGGAATGCTCGGTTACGACAACGTGCTTTCGTACAAACCGGGCTGGAGCGGTTGGACCGAGGCAGGCGAAGAGGTCAGCACTGATCCCGTCGAGGCAACGGTCGTTGGCGTACCCGACATCGAGTCGGAGCTCCTCGCAGCGATCGACGGGTACCTATCCACGATCCCCGAGGGATGGAACTCGGCCGGTGACGCAGCGAAGGTCCAAGAAGCGATCGATGCCGGTGCGTTCCTGCTCGACGTTCGGACGGGTGACGAGTATGCGACGGAACATCTCGAAGGAGCGACGAACGTCGACCTTCGGAGTCTGGCGAAGGGCATCGACGAAGTTCCGACCGACATGAACGTGGTCTCGTACTGCGGATCCGGTCACCGTGCCGGAATGTCGGTTGCAGCGCTTCACGTGCTCGACCGCATGAACAGCAAGGCATACGGAGGCAGTTACGACTCTCTCGTAGATGCCGAAATCCCGGTGGCAACACCGTAGGGCTTCGCCCAGTAATCGGTACTCAGTACTCGG
>JAOZMA010000270.1 GCA_029934555.1 Acidimicrobiia bacterium
CTGTCAGCGATCGACGACCCCGACCCGGTCATGTTCCTCGAGCCGAAGAAGCTCTATCGCCTGGCGGTCGGTCCGGTGCCTGAAGGTGACCACAGGGTCCCGATCGGTCAGGCGGCCCTTCGCCGAACGGGCGACGATCTCACGATCATCTCATACGGCGCCATGGCCCACTTCTCGGTCGAGGCAGCCGACCGACTCGCGGCGGAAGGGATCGACGTGACCGTCGTCGACCTACGGTCATTGAAGCCGCTCGATTGGCCCACGATCGAGGCTGCCGTGAAGCGCACGAGCAAGGTGCTGATCGTCTACGAAGACAACGAGTTCCTCGGCTACGGGGCGGAGGTGTCAGCGCAGATCTCTGAGCGTGCTTTCGACTGGCTCGATGCACCGGTCCGCCGTTACGCGTCGCCGGAGGTCCCGACGTTCCCGTATGCCGCGTCTCTCGAGGAGCAGATCATCCCGAATGTCGATGGCATCGTGGAGAGAGCCCGCACCTTGTCTCGCTACTGAGTAGCTCCAGCCAAAGAGCTGACAGCAGACAGCAGACAGCGAGGGCCAACCATCTCGGGTTCTGGCTGTCCGCTGTTTGCTCTCCGGTCGTAGAGTGACTCCATGACATCCGAAGTCTCAATCCGCCCGGCACTCCCATCCGATCGACAGACGATCGTCGAGTTCACCCGCGACACCTTCGAATGGGGCGACTACATCGCGGACGAGTTCGACGGATGGCTGGATCGCCCAGACATGCTCGTAGTGGTCGCTGTCGACGATGATGAGCATGCTGTAGCACTCGCTGCGGCCAGGATGCTCTCACCGTCGGAGGCGTGGTTCCACGCAGCCCGCGTGCACCCCGATCTCAGAGGTCGCGGCATCGCCGCTCAGGTTTCGGTTGCGTTGCGCGCCTGGGCCGCCGAACAGGGCGCATCCGTTGGGCGTCTCCTGGTCGAGGACTGGAACGAGGCATCGATCCGCCATGTCGAGAAGACGGGCCGGCGCCGCGTCGCTTCCATGGTGAAGTGCACGAAGTCCATCGGTGACGCATCGCCCTCACCTGACGGTAACGGCGGGCGTCGCGTTCCTTCGAGGCTCCGTGCCCGATCGGCGCACGCTGCCGACGCTCAGTCGGCTTTCGCATCCTGGTCGATCGGTGAGTTGGGCCGTGCCTCTCACGGACTCTTCGGCATCGGTTGGGCGTTCCGACGCCTCACGGTCGAAGATCTGGCTGCCGCCGCTCGAGGAAGTGCTTTCTGGGAGATCGGTGCAGGTTGGGCCCTCGCATCTCCCGGACCCGATTCCCGGTTCGCAGTCTCCTGGCTCGAAACACGTGAAGAGGACGCCGACGACCTCCTCCGATCACTCGTCGATCTTGGGATCGGGTCCGGCTCCGAGTCGATCACGATCTGGATACCCAACGTCGACTGGGCGGTGAGGGTGGTCAGGCGCCTCGGATTCGAGACGGAACTGATGCACGTGTACGCATCTGCGCTCTAGGAGACGTCGAACCCTCGAAAACGGCTGTCATGGAGCGGGTGTACGGTGTCGGCATCGATTCGACGGCCAAAGACCACAGAGGAACGAACCATGACCGATACCGCTACCGCACGGAGAACGCTCGTCAAGAACTCGTCGAGGGTTTCCGAGATCGTCCGGACACTCGCGAAGTACGGCTTCGCATCCTGGACCGTGGGTGTGCCGGACAAGTATGAGACTCTGCTGGGCCAGTTCAGCACGCCGGAACTCCTGGATATGTCTGACGGCGAACGGGTGCGCATGATCTGCCTCGATCTCGGGGTCACGTTCATCAAGATCGGTCAGATCTTGAGCACCCGAACCGATCTCGTTGGCAAGGACGTCGCCGCCGCACTCACAACACTGCAAGGGGACGTGCCTCCGGATCCGCCGGACGTTGTGCGCTCAACGGTCGAGACGGAGTTGGGAAGGCCCATCGAGGAGTTGTTCGCGACGTTCGACGACAAGCCGCTTGGATCTGCATCGATAGCACAGGTACATGCGGCGACGCTGAGAGATGGGACGAAGGTCGTTCTCAAGGTCCAGCATCCCGGGATCCGGGAAGTCATCGAAGAGGACCTCGACATCCTCGAGGCGCTTGCTGTGCTCGCTGCGGACAAGGACCCCGATCTTGCGTTGTACCGACCAGTGGAGATCGTCGAACAGCTACGCAGGTCGCTTCTCGCCGAGACCGACCTCACCCTGGAGGGGAACAATCTGAACCGGTTCCGTGCGAACTTCTCCGACGAACCGGACATCGTCATCCCGGAACCCCACATGGATCTCACATCGAAGCGTGTTCTGACCATGTCTCTGATGGCCGGCGATCGCCTCTCCTCCGTCATCGATGACCTGGGACCGGATGGCGAGGCGTTCATGCACCGCGGAGCCGACGTCTACGTCGAGATGATCTTCCGCGACGGCCTCTTCCACGCCGACCCGCATCCGGGCAATATCTACGTCATCGACGACGCCACAAAGGTAGGGATCCTCGACTTCGGCAAGGTCGGCCGGATCGACGAGGACATGCAAGACCTGATCGACGACGTCGTCGTTGCGGCACTCGTCCATGATTCCGACGGAGTGACGAGCGCCATCATCGCGATGTGCGATCCGCCACCGACACTCGACCGGTCAGCACTCCGGCGGGATCTGACTGCTTGGATGGGCCGTTACGCGTCGGGCAGCTTCGGCGACGCTGACGTCGGCGGGGCACTCGATGCTGCTGATGAGGTCTTGCGCAAGCATCGTCTCTTCGTTCCACCCGACGTTGCCCTTCTGGGCCGCACCCTCGCACAGCTTCAGGGAATGCTCGCCGAGACGGGCTACGACATCAGCATCGCCGAGGTCCTCCGCCCCTACGGGTCGATGATCGCATCGAAACGATTCGCCCCCAAGCGCATGCTGCGGCACGCGAAACGGACCGCGAAGGGGTGGGAGCACCTCGCAGATACGTTCCCGGGCGATGTCTCAGCAATCCTCCAGGGAATCAAATCGGGTCGGATCGAGGTGCCACTCAGCGTCGATGGACTCGACCGGAACGTCAATCGGTTGGTCTATGCCGCCCTCGCCGCCGCGCTGTTCACCGGCTCTGCCCGACTGTGGGCGTCACGGGTGCCTCCACGTGTTGGAGACATATCGATTCCCGGGGCGATCGGCACGGTCTCCGCCGGCCTCTTCGCCGTCCGACTGCTCCGCTCCTCCAGACGAGCGGGCGGAATCGGCTGAGTTCTGAGTCTCCAGACACCGGTCGGACACGGACACGTTCAATAGAGCGCTGAACTGGAATCTATCCGTACTTCAATCTGGCGTCTGGCGTCTTCCTGATCGATTCCCAAAACACCTCGATCGGGTGCACCACTTCGACTCCATCCACGAGGAACGTCCGGAGCTGCATCTCGCAGCCGGGGTTGGCGGAT
>JAOZMA010000271.1 GCA_029934555.1 Acidimicrobiia bacterium
GCCGATCGTGGCTGTTGACGCGCTTGATGCCATCATCGAGCATCGTGGGGGACAGCGGCGTCAGAGCCAGCAGGACATGGCCTCATGGGTGGCGCAGGCGATCGAGGACGAACATCACCTCATCTGCGAAGCCGGAACGGGTGTCGGCAAGTCGTTCGGCTATCTCGTCCCGGCGATCGTCTCAGAGCGTCGCATCGTCGTCGCCACCTCAACCAAGACGCTGCAGGACCAGATCGCAGCGGATCTCCCCGACATCGTCGACGTCCTCCGCCAACACGGACACGACATCACCTGGGCCGTCGTCAAGGGTCGCGCTTCCTACCTCTGCCCCGCCAAGGTCGCTGAGCGACATCCTCAACTCCTCGCCGACACAGGTGACGACGCCAACCTTGACGCCATCATCGACTGGTGGCGCATGGGTGGGGATGGCGAACGCGACCATGCCCCCGTCGCTGTCGACAACCGGACCTGGTCCGAGGTCAGTGTCTCCGGGATGGAATGCCCCGGTCGCCGCTGCTCGTACGCCGATCGCTGCCCAGCCATCGCCGCGCTCAACGAGGCACGAGAATCGCAACTCGTCATCTGCAACCACCACCTGTACGGCAGCGATATCAATTCCGACGGTGCCATCCTCGGCGACCACGATGCCGTCATCTTCGATGAGGCGCACCGGCTCGAAGATGCCCTCTGCTCCAGTGTCGGCATCACGCTCACCAACGGACGGCTCGTCGGCTATGCGCTCGACATCACCGGGCTTCTCAAGAGCCTCGGTGTCTCGGCCACCGACCGCAAAGCCAGCATCGGACGGTTGTGGGATGCGATCAACGATGTGCAGGCGTGGCTCAAGCAACTCGATGAGGGACAGGTAGATCTCCCTCTCCAAGGACATCCCGCCGTCATCGTCCGCACGCTGCAGCAGACCGTCCACACCATCGACCGGCTGGCCCGGGATTCGACCGCTGACGGACTGATCGTCATCGGACAGCGGGAACGCATCAGCAACCTGGCGGGTCACCTTCAAGGAGACCTCGGTGTGCTCACCGACCCGGTTTTCGACCATGTCTGCTGGATCGAGCCCGGTCCCGTCCTCAGAACCTCACCCGTGTCTGTCTCCGGCACGTTCTCGAACAACCTGGCAGCCAAACGCCCCACGATCCTCACGTCGGCCACCCTCACCGTCGGTGGTAGCTTCGACGCGATCGCCCGTCAGCTCGGTTACAGCGTTTCGGTGGGAGACACATCCGATCCGCACACCGATCCCGATGATCCCGACCCACTGCGCTACATGACACTCAGCGTCGAGAGTCCGTTCGACTATCCCCGCCAGGCGCGTCTTTACTTGCCCAATCTTGTAGAACCGACGACAGACGGTTGGGGTGATGCGGTTGCGGAGCTGGCCGAAGATCTCGTCGAAGCAGCCGGGGGCCGCGCTCTCATCCTCTGCACATCCAATGCGGCCGTGGCTCGCATATCGGCACGCCTCGACGGGGTTCAGCATCGCATCCTCACCCAGGGAGCCCAGCCACGGCACACCCTGCTCGACGAGTTCCGTAACGACGAGAGCTCCGTCCTGGTGGCCACGATGGGGTTCTGGGAAGGGGTCGACGTCGTTGGCGACGCCTGCCAGCTCGTCCTGATCGACCGAGTGCCGTTCCCGCGCCCGGATGATCCGCTCTGGAGCGCCCGGCGCGATGCGGCGACCGAAGCTGGCCTCTCTGCGTTCGCAACCGTGGACCTTCCGCGTGCCGCGAACCTCACCGCCCAGGGTGCAGGGCGGCTCATCCGCAGCATGGACGACGAGGGGCTGATCGTGTTGTGCGACCGGCGCCTGCAGACCAAGAGCTACGGCAGCGTCATCATCAACACGCTCCCCGAGATGCCGATCATCACCGAGAGGGATGAAGCCGTCGCGTATCTCGAGGAGCTGTAGCCAACAGCGGACAGCAGACAGCGGACAGCAGGGCATGGGTCGGAGTTTCGCTTCGCTTCTGGCTGTTGGCTGTTGGCTGTTGGCTGTTGGCTGTTGGCTGTCCGCTCCTCGCCGTTCTGCCAAGCTACGCACATGAATCGACCCGCCCTCATCATGAGTGCTCTTGTCGGCGAAGTTGCTCTGCTCCGGGAGCGGATGTCGGGCAGCGAGGCGATCACGTTCGGTGGGCACGGGTTCCACGTCGGTGTGCTCGAATCTCGGGACGTCATTGTTACCGCTTCCGGGATCGGGAAGGTGAACGCTGCCATGGTGGCGACGCTCGCCCTCGATCACTTCCAACCGCGTGTCGTGATCTTCACCGGTGTCGCCGGAGCGGTCGATGATGCTCTCAACATCGGAGACGTCATCGTGGCCGAGCACGTCCTGCACCACGACACCGGCGTCCTAGAAGCGGAGGGGTTCCGGGTATACCAGTCGGGGCACGTGCCCTTCCTCAACCCCACCGAGGAGCTCGGCTATCGACCATCCGACGACCTTCTCGATCGGGTTCGCCGGCGGCTTGTCGACCTCGGGCTCTCCCCGGTTCTGGGCGAGCAACCAAACGTCGTATTTGGGACGGTGGTGACCGGCGATCAGTTCCTTGAGTCCGACTCTGAACGCCGACGGCTGCACTCGACCTTCGGCGCACAGGCAGCCGAGATGGAGGGAGCAGCCGTTGCACAGGTCGCCGAGCACTTCGGCGTCGATCATCTCGTGATCCGGGCAGTGTCCGATCTCGCAGGCAGCGATTCGGTACTCGACTTCGAACGATTCCTCGACGAGGTCACCGTCAACTCTGCTGAAGTCGTGCTTGCGGTCCTCGAGGTGATCTGACCGGCACCTTCCACAGTGTTCGTCGACCCGATCTGTGGCACAATCTGTCCATGCAGCCCACCAAGTACATCTGGATGGATGGAGAGCTCGTCGATTGGGACGATGCGACTATCCACGTTCTGTCCCACGGCCTCCACTACGGAACCGGAGCGTTCGAAGGGATCCGCGCCTACGAGACCGATCAGGGGCCGGCGGTATTTCGGCTCACCGAGCACATTGAACGCCTGGCCCGATCGTGCAAGGCGCTCGGAATCCCGGTCGAGTGGAGCGTCGATGAGATCGTAAGAGCTTCAAAGGAAGTGTTCTCCGCCAACGACCTGACCTCGGGGTATATCCGTCCACTGGTCTTCTACGGGACCGGGTCGATGGGGCTGAACCCTGCAGGTGCTTCGGTGCACACGATGATCGCCACATGGGAGTGGGGCGCGTATCTGGGCGAAGATGGGGTGACGAACGGGATCCGGGCCAAGGTGTCGTCGTGGCGCCGAATCGGGCACGACTCGCTGATGCCGAACGCCAAACTCACCGGCGGCTACGTCAACTCCGTCCAGGCGAAGCAGGAAGCCCTGCGCGGTGGCTACGACGAGGCGATCATGCTGAACACCGACGGCT
>JAOZMA010000272.1 GCA_029934555.1 Acidimicrobiia bacterium
CGGAGTCGCACGCCTCATCGAGCTGGGGGCGATCGAGGGGACGCTCAAGGACGGCCGACCACGACTCACCCGACTCGGGAGGCAGCTCGCAGATCTCCCCCTCGATCTCCGCCTCGCACGCATGGTCATCGAGGCGAACAGAACCGCTTGCCTGCGGGAGGTGCTCGTCATCACCACGGCGCTCACCATCCAGGATCCCAGAGAGCGGCCGGTCGAGAAGCAGACGCAGGCAGATCAACTTCACGCCCGTTTCCGTGACGACGAGTCTGACCTCTACAGCTTGCTCAACCTCTGGGAGTACCTCGGCGACGAGCGGAAAGCCCGGACCTCGAACCAGTTCCGACGGATGTGCCGCAACGAGTACTTGAACTACCGGAGGGTTCGCGAGTGGCAGGATCTCCACGCCCAACTGCGCGACGTCACCCGCGAACTGGGCTTCACGACGAACCGGAGACCCGCAGAACGCGAGAACGTTCACCGAACCGTGCTGACCGGCCTGCTCTCCAACGTCGGCAGGAAGGATCCAGGGTCACACGAGTATCGGGGTGCTCGTGGCAGTAGGTTCTCGATTAATCCAGGATCGACGCTCTTCAAGGGTTCTCCAGAGTGGGTGATGGCGGCCGAGCTGGTCGAAACGAGCAGACTCTGGGCTCGTGGGGTCGTGGAAGTACAACCCGAGTGGATAGAGGAAGCCGCTGCCCATCTGGTCACTCGCTCGTACTCGGATCCGTGGTGGGATGCCGACCGGGGTGCAGCCTTCGCGAACGAGACCGTGACCCTCTACGGACTACCCCTCCAGGCGGAGCGGTCGGTGCTCTACAGCAGGGTCGATCCAGACGCCGCCCGCGAGCTCTTCATCCGTCACGCCCTCGTGGCGGGGGAGTGGGAGACGCCCCACCGGTTCGCCGAACACAACGCAGCCGTCATCGACGAGGTGCTCGCCATGGAAGCGAAGTATCGAAGATCAGACCTGTTCGTCGATGATGAGACCATCGTCGATTTCTTCGATGAGCGCATCCCCGCCGACGTCGTGTCGGTACGACACTTCGATCGGTGGTGGAAGGACGAGCGAGTGGACAGCCCTCACCGCCTCGATCTCTCTGCCGACGACCTCCTCGATCCGGATGTGGAGACGGCCGGCGAAGAGGCGTTCCCGGAAGTCTGGCAGTACGGCGACGTGGCGATGCCGCTCGAGTATCAGTTCGATCCGGCGAGCGATAGCGATGGCGTGACGATCGACATCCCGATCGCGGGGCTCTCCAGGATCGATCCCGAGATCTTCGACGGACACGTGCCGGGGCTCCGGGAGGAGCTCGTCATCGCGATGATGAGGTCACTGCCGAAGCAGATTCGCAAACGGCTCGCTCCGATTCCCGAAACCGCCCGGACCGTGCTTGCAGAGTACGACGCTGAGGCCCACCGGTTCATGCCGTTCCTCAGAGGCGAGCTGACCCGCCGCTCCGGTGTGCCCATCCCCCTGGACGCGTTCGATCCAGATCGTCTTCCGAGCTTCCTCCGACCCACGTTCCGGATCGTCGACGCCGAGGGTGTCGTGCTGGCGGATGGGGGGAACCTGGGGAAGCTCAAGAACGATCTGCAAGCTGAAGCACGTGCTGCCATGTCGGCTTCGAATCACGGCCTCGAGCGAACGGGTATGCGCATATGGGATGTCGACGAACTCCCGCCGTCCGTCGAAATCGACGGCCCGGGCAGAACGATCACGGCGTATCCGGCTCTCGTTGACGAAGGAGACTCGGTTGCCGTCCACCTGTTCGCCACACCGGCAGAGCGGGATGACGCAATGTGGGAGGGCACGCGCAGGCTCCTGACGCTCGACCTTGGTTCTCCGTCCCGGTACCTGCGGCCTCTGGTGACAGGAGATGGTCGGGCAGCTATCACCGACGGTCCATATCGATCCTTTGAGACCTGGGCAGAGGACTGTCTCTCGTGCGCAGTTGACGATCTGCTGTCAGACGCCGGGGGACCGGTGTGGGGCCGAGAAGGATTCGAGCGACTTCTCGAGACATGTCGCGAGGAGAGCGATGATGTCCTAGTTGCGGTCGCGTCGAACGCATTGGAGATCCTGGACGAGGTTCGGACCGTTCGCGCTGCCTTGGCCATCATGACCGGTGATCGGTTCGCTCGTGCCGTGGCCGACATGGAGGATCAGATCGGCCGGCTGATCTACCCGGGCTTCCTTACCGCGGTCGGCATTGACCGCCTCGCGGATCTGATCCGCTACGTGCAGGCCATCGGCCGCCGGATCGAGCAGCTGCCGGATCACGTTGATCGGGATCGTGAACGCATGGAGCGTGTGCAGAACCTGGAAGCGGAACGTGACGACCTCTCCGACGCGATGCCGGGATCTGTCGACCTCATCGATGTCGCCTGGATGCTCCAGGAGCTTCGGGTCAGCCTCTTCGCCCAGGGAGTAGGGACGAAGGGGAAGATCAGTGAGAAGCGCGTGGCCGAAGCGATGGCAAGCGCGATTGCACCGTAGACCGTACTCCGTACTCCGTAGTCCGTACTTGGTATCTGGTCCTGCTCAGAGCTCACGGCTTGCCCCAGCTACTCAGCTACTCCTCCTGCACCGGGAATGCTTTCCTGACGAATTGCATTGATGCACCGAGCCCCATTTCTCGAGAGGACCTCCCCATGACTGCCTTCCCAGCTCTTCCTGTTGACTTCGAGCCGACGCGGGCGACGCTCCACGCGTATGCGAATGCCGTTGCTGCACTGCCGCGAGTCCACGCCGTCCCTCACCCGAAGTGGTGGCACATCTCGCTCAAGATCCGACCAGACGGGCTGGTGACGGAGTCGATGCCACTCCCAGTCGGGGGAGCCGCCTTCGTGCGGATGGACCCGCGTAATGACGAGATCGTTATCGAGAGCTCTCATGGCGACCGGCGGTCGTTCCCGATGGACGAGGGGATCACGGCCACCGAGATGGGGGATGCTCTCATCGTCGCAGCCGGCGAAATGGGATTCACAGGCGAGTACAACCGGGCGAAGTTCGAGAACGACGATCCGCGTGTCTACGACGGCGAACAAGCAGCGGGGTTGTTCCAGGCGTTCGTCACGGCAGAGGCCGTGATAGCCGGTCACCGGAACCGGATCGGGGGAGAGGTCGGCCCGATACAACTCTGGCCACACGGGTTCGATCTTGCGTTCGAATGGTTCGGGACCATGATGGTTCCCCACGAGGAGGGCGGCGAGGTCACCGAAGTCCCGGCGCAGATCAACTTCGGCTTCTACCCGGCGGGCGATGCCTACTTCTACTCGAACCCCTGGCCCTTCGATGCGGAGGCGCTCCTTGCAACCGAGTTGCCGGAAGGCGCCCGTTGGAACACCGAAGGGTGGGAAGGTTCGATGTTCGAGTACGCCGACCTGGTCGGTCAACCCGACGGCGTGGA
>JAOZMA010000029.1 GCA_029934555.1 Acidimicrobiia bacterium
GATCTCACGGTCATCGACGGCGAGGCGTTGATGACAGGTTTGGGTCGGAGCTAGGGGCCCAACGCCGATCGCGGGTCGTCCAGGTGGGCGGCCCGCGATCGGCACCTCTCCCAGTATTCGGTATTCGGTACTCGGTACTCGGTACTCGGAGGATCAGCGGATAGGCGAATACATGAGTCCGAGAACTGAGCTGGATTCGTGTGACGCGTGGCGTCTTCTTCCCTCCCCTCAGCCTCAATCCACGGTTCGTGAGGCGATAGTGGACCCTTCTCCTGTCCCCCCGACGCATCGGCGGGGGGACGCGAGGAGCTTGCGACGACGCAGGGGGGCCTTGCCGCAGGGGGGGCGATTCGGGGGCACCGGCTGGTTCACGGGGGCGCACCTGCATGCAAGATCGATGGTGCCAAGACACCCCCTCTGCCCCTTCGGGGCATCTCCCCCACTGCGTGGTGGAGAATGTCAGAGAACCGCCGCTCGCACCTTCACCCCGATCGTGATCATCGACAAGACAGCGGGTCCCGGCCCCACCATGACATCCCTCCAATGGACCCGAGCGCCAATCGTGGAGTGAAGCTGAGGGGGGAGGAAGAAGACCGCTCCCTATCCGCGAGTCTTCTGAACACTGAGTAGGTCGATACTCAGTACCCAGTACTTTCTCTGCTGACTGGAACCGATCGGGATGTCGCGGCATACTGGGGTCATGACTGATCAGTACTACCCGCAAGACAGCCAGGCGACGACCATCCTCGTGCTCGGCATCCTCAGCCTCATCCTCTGCCAGTTCCTTGGCCCATTCGCATGGGTCATGGGGAACAAAGAGATCGCGGCGATCGACGCCGGAGAACGCCCACCGGAGAATCGCAGTACGGCACAGACCGGGCGCATTCTCGGGATCATCTCGACGGTTCTCTTGCTCGTCGGTGTCGTGTTCTTCGTAGGCATGGGAGTCTTCCTTCTGATCGCAGCCGCCGGTTCGTGATCACCCTCTCGCCCGCGGCCTCCCAGCTCGGGAGGCGATCGCTCTTCGCTATCCCGTTCGTCGCGGCGATCGCTCTGGCCTCGATCACGCCGTCAGAGGGGAGCCCAACGATCTGCGGCTTCGCTAACTGCACCGGGGTTGCGTGCCCTGGTTGCGGCATGACCAGGGCCGCGGGTCATCTCATCCGGGGGAACTTCACCGAGGCACTTCGCTACCACCCGCTCATTCTGCTCGTGGTCGCCGAACTGCTCGGGGCCTGGACGATCTGGGCGGCACACCAGGCGGGTTGGATCCGGTGGCGGCACCGCCGCTGGGTTGACGTTGTCATCGGCGGAACGGCAGCGCTCCTGGTCATCGTGTGGATCGCCCGGTTGGTCGCCGGGACGACGCCGCCCGTCTGACGGTTCCAGATCAGGCCGTCTCGCCTTCGATCTGGACCAAGACACCCGGAGGGGAGTTCGGTTCGTGCTCTCTGATGATCAAATCACGGCCGAAGAGATCGGCGACGAGGCCGGCCGCTGACAACTCGAAGAGGTTGAGACGCTCCGCGACCTCCTGAATCGAAGCACCGCCACCGATCGCAGCAAGGATCGGCCAGGTCACCGCATCCACGACGACTTCCGACACTCCCGCCGCAAGTCGAGGCCGCACAACGAAACGAATCGACGTGTCAGGGATGACCTGCACGATCTCCGCCCACTCCGCGCGACGGGTCGCCGCCGCTCTAAGAACTTCATCTGCCTCGAACCGCTGGATCTCCTCTTCCCCGTATGCCCGGGTCACAACGTCCTCGACGAACCAGAAGCGTCCAGTTCCTCCGTGGGAGAGACGGATGAGAACTTCGCTGATCTGCTGGAGGATGAGTGGTCGCGCCGGCTCGGGCCATCTGCCACCCGGGTTGCGTCCCCGGCGATCTCGTTCTGGTCCGGTCCCCAATCGCGCAAGAGCCGCCACCGATCCATCGCCGTCTCTCGTCGTCGCATACGTCAGACAGCCATCGATGAAGAAGACCCGGCCTGTCAGCGTTCCGCGCTCAACCCTGAGCACACCCGTCCCCCCGGCGGTCGCGAGAAGACGAACGACATCGGAGAGCGAGAACGAGTCAAGATGACCTTGGAGCGCGTCCATGTTCTGATATCGGAACGGCAGTCGACAGGCTTGATGAGAAGTCGTAGCTGGGGCGTAGTCCGCAGTCCGTATCCAGTACTCCGTACCAACAACAGAAGGGCACCCCTCCAGGATTCTGGAGAGGCGCCCCACCGTCTTACGGACTACGGATTACGGACTACGGACTACGGACTACTTACTAACAATTGCCGCCTGGGCTGCTGCGAGGCGGGCCACCGGGACCCGGAACGGGGAGCAGCTGACGTAGTTCAGTCCGAGTTCGTGGCAGAGTCCGATCGAGCGTGGCTCACCGCCGTGCTCGCCGCAGATCCCGGCTTCGAGATCCGGACGGACCGACTTGGCCTTCTCGAGGGCGATGCGCATCAACTGTCCAACTCCATCAGGATCGATCGTGAAGAACGGGTTGTCAGGGAGGATTCCCTGCGATACGTAGTCGATGAGGAATCCGCCCTCGGCATCGTCACGGCTGATGCCGTAGGTCATCTGCGTCAGGTCGTTCGTGCCGAACGAGATGAACTCCGCATACTCAGCGATCTGATCGGCCGTGAGCGCCGCTCTCGGAATCTCGATCATCGTGCCGAACTTGTAGTCGATCTGGATGTCCTGCTCCGCCATGACGTCCTTGGCCTCTTTCTCAAGGACGGTGCGCTGGCGCTCCAGTTCGTTCACGTGGCTGGTCAGCGGAATCATGATCTCGGGGTGCACGTCGATACCCTCGCGGGTCACCTCGCATGCAGCCTCGAAGATCGCCCTGACCTGCATCCGTGTCATCTCGGGACGCAGGATTCCGAGGCGCACGCCGCGCAGACCAAGCATCGGGTTCTGCTCCTTCAGGGACTCGACCCGCTCGAGCATCTCCGACTTCTCGGCGATCTCGGCGTTGATGGAATCCTGTCCGGCGGCGTCTGACGTGCTGACCAGCTTGATCCTCAAGTCGGCGATCTCCGTGATGAGCTCATCGAATCCCGGGAGGAACTCGTGGAGCGGCGGGTCGATGAGTCGAATGACGACCGGATAACCGTCCATGGCCCGGAAGAGTCCTGCGAAGTCCTCGCGTTGGTACGGAAGGAGGGAGAAGGTCAGTTCCTCTCGCTCTTCCTGATCATCAGAGAGGATCATGCGTTGCACGATCGGGAGCCGCTCCTGCTCGAAGAACATGTGCTCGGTGCGGCAGAGGCCGATTCCTCTGGCTCCGTAGGAACGGGCACGCTCCGCATCCGAGGGGTAGTCGGCATTGGCCCACACATCGAGCTCGCGCCGATCATCAGCCCATCCGAGGAGTTTCGTGAGCCAGGGATCGTCGATGTCCGGGACCTTCGTCTCCACCATGCCGATGAACACCTCACCGGTGGTTCCGTCGACGGAGAGCCAGTCTCCTTCGTTGACAACGATATCGCCAACGCTCATCGTCCGCTCCTGGAGATCGATGTCGAGTTCGGATGCACCGACAACGGCCGGCTTTCCGAACTGACGAGCAACGAGAGCGGCGTGGCTCGTCCGTCCGCCCCTCGTGGTAACGATTCCGTTCGCAGCGAGCATGCCGTGCACGTCGTCCGGCTTCGTCTCGGGCCGGCCCAATATCACATCTTTGCCGTCCTTCGCCCATGCTTCAGCGAGATCGGGATCGAATGCGACCATACCCACAGCGGCACCGGGAGAGACGTTGAGTCCCAGAGCGATCTGCCGATTGCCTGCGATGGCCGCCTCTTTCGATTCGGAGTTGAACTGTGGGTGGAGGAAGAAGTCCACGTGATCTGGTGAGACCCGCATGAGGGCCTCATCCTTGGAAATCATGCCCTCTTCAACCATGTCGACAGCGATCCGAACGGCGGCCTGTGCGGTCCGCTTTCCGTCCCGAGTCTGGAGAAGCCAGAGCTTCCCGTTCTCGATCGTGAACTCCATGTCCTGCATGTTGCGGTAGTGGTTCTCGAGCTTCGTCGCGAAGGCGTCGAACTCCTCATACGCCTCGGGAAGATCCCCGGCGAGTTCGGCGATCGGCTTGGTGACCCGAATGCCGGCAACGACGTCCTCGCCCTGTGCGTTGATGAGGTAGTCACCTTCAAGATTCGGCTCGCCTGTGGTGGCGTTGCGGGACATGGCCACGCCGGTTCCGGACCCTTGCCCCATGTTGCCGAACACCATCGCCTGCACGTTGACGGCGGTTCCGAGATCGTGTGCAATCCCGTCGGCGTTGCGATATGCGAATGCGCGGTCCGAGTTCCAAGAATGGAACACGGCTTCCACCGCCATCATCAGCTGGTCGTTGGGATCCTGGGGGAAGTCTTGACCCGTCTCGTTCTTGACGATCTGCTTGAAGCTCTCCAACACTCCCGACAGGGCGGAGGCATCGAGGTCGGAGTCCGTCTCGACGCCTGCTGCGGCACGAGCTTCGGTCAGGACCTCCTCGAACGCGTGATCGTCGACACCCATCACGACGCTTCCGAACATCTGGACGAGGCGGCGATAGGAGTCATAGACGAAGCGCTCATTGCCGAATGCCTCGACCATGCCGGGGAGGACTGCGTCGTTGATGCCGATGTTGAGGACGGTGTCCATCATCCCTGGCATGGAGAACTTGGCACCCGAACGACACGAGACGAGGAGCGGTGAATCCGCGGATCCGAAGGTCTTGCCGAGGGTGGCTTCGGTCGCTGCCAGCGCAGCGTCGAGTTGGTCTGTGAGTCCGTCCGGGAACTGCTCATCATTGTCGAGGAAGGCGTTGCATGCTTCCGTCGTGATCGTGAACCCCGGAGGTACGGGAACGCCGATTCTCGACATGTCACCCAGGTTGGCACCCTTGCCACCGAGCAATCCTCGAACCTGGTCCCAATCTCCGTCAAGGGCTGCCTCAGCGAGATCAACCTCGTCGAACCGATAGACCCACTTCTCCATTGTGTGCTCCTTCTCTGCATCCGCTGACAACGACGCGGTGTCCCCCGGCCGTGCGGACGCGCATGAACGACCGTGTTTCGGTGCCTGAAAGGTACCGTGGTCTCGATGCATTGGATTCGCTTCCTTCGCGTAGTTGGCTGGATGACGTTCGCGATGCTTGTCGGTGCCTGTACGGCGGGCGCCGCTGCATCACCGGGACCGCCGGCAGAGTTCACT
This sequence comes from Acidimicrobiia bacterium, assembly GCA_029934555.1. Lineage (GTDB taxonomy): Bacteria > Actinomycetota > Acidimicrobiia > Spongiisociales > UBA5794 > JAHEEL01. Next base: position 5,216 of record JAOZMA010000029.1, read on the forward strand.
CCGATCACGGCGATCTCCACGACAACAACAACCACAGCAGCGCCGCCAACGTCAACCACAGTGGTGACACCGGAGCCGACAACAACGACCACGACGGTCGTGGAACCGATCACTCCAACCCCCGACGAGAAGCAGCGTCTCTTGATCAGTGGAACGGGGGACGTGAACCTCGATCCGACGTTCGTCCGGTCGTTCCCGTCGACCGGCTACGAGTACGCATGGTCCGGTCTCGACGACATCTTCAACGAGGATGACCTGACGGTGATCAACCTGGAGTGCTCGGCGTCGAATCTCGGCACGCCATGGGACAAGCCGTGGACGTTCCGATGCGATCCTGAGGCGCTCCCGTCGATGGCCGCGGCCGGTGTGGATGTCGCCAACCTGGCGAACAACCATGCCATGGACTTCGGGTTCGATGCGATGCTCGACGCCCGCTCCAACCTGTCGGGAGTCGGCATCGACCCGGTCGGAGCAGGTGCCAACGCCACTGAGGCCTACGCACCGGTGCTCATCGAGAGGAACGGTTGGACGATCGCGATCCTGGGCGGCGGCGGGGTTCACCCGGAATCGGGATCCTGGCTTGCCGCCGAGGATCGGCCGGGCATGACCGACGGCGACTCTGCCGAAGCCATGACCGCAGCCATCAGAGCGGCCGACGAGGTCGCGGACCTCGTGCTGGTAACGATCCATTGGGGCCTGCAGGACACGACGCAGCCTCGACCATTCGAGATCCGCCTTGCAGAGGCCTTCATCGATGCGGGAGCAGACGGTGTCTTCGGGCACCACCAGCATGTTCTCCAGCCTCTCGGCTGGTACGCCGGCAAGCCGATCGCATGGGGCCTCGGCAACTTCGTCTGGCAAGCCGGTTCGACACAGGCCCGTACGACGGCCGTGGCCCAGTTCGTGTTCGAACCCGATGGCCGTATCGGCGCCTGCCTCGTCCCGGTCGTGATCGAAGCAACGGGGCATCCGGTGCTGCAACCCGGCTACGAAGGCCCGTGTGTGCCGGATGGTCCGGAGTCGTAGTCCGGAGAGAACGGAATCCGAGAGCGGGAGCGATCGCGCGTGCTCTCTATCTTCCCCGTCTTACCGTCGTACGAGTGGCCGATTGATCCTATCGGGGGTTCCGTAACGTTCGTGTTCGACAAGGCTGTTTCGGATGATGGAGACGGCATGATCGACTTCGTCGTCGGTGACGGTGATGGGTGGGGCGATTCGCCAGACATTGCCAGCCACGACTTGGATGAGGAGGCCACGGCGCCGACAGGCGGCAGCGATGCTGGTCGCCGCTTCCGGGTCGGGCTTCAAGCTTGTGCGATCGGTGACAAACTCGACCCCGAGCAGCAGCCCTCGACCGCGAACGTCGCCGATTATCTCCGTGTCATCCAGCAGGTTGGTCAGTGCCGTTCGGAGTCTCATGCCTTGTTTCGCCGCGGAGCCTCTCCGAACGTGCTCTTCTGCGAGCGAGAGCATCGCGAGGCCGATCAGCGCCATTGATGGTTCATTCATGTGCGAGGTCAGGAAGCGGAGCCCGTTGCGTTCGGCTTCCTCGGCGATCGTGTCTGTGACCGCGACGGCCGCGAGCGGGAATCCTCCGCCAAGGGTTTTCGAGAGCGCCACGATGTCTGGTACGACTCCGGCGGATTCGAAGGCGAACATGTCGCCTGTACGGCCGAGTCCTGTCTGAGCCTCGTCGAGAATGAGTTGTATTCCTCGCTCGTCGCACCGATCTCTGAGGCGGGCCAGGTAGCCGTCGGGTGGCTCGATCATGCCCCCCGTACTTAGGACCGGTTCGATGATGCATGCGGCGATCTCGCTGGTTCGTTGGGCGTCGACCGTGGCCATCCCTACGTCGACGCAAGCGAACCCGCATTCCGGGTAGCTGGCACCGAGTGGACACCGGAAGCAGTACGGCGCAGGGATGGCGTGCACGCCGGGTTGGCTTGGTCCGCTTCCCTGACGGCGAGGGAGGAAGGTGACAGCCGCGGCCCCGGCAGTGTGCCCGTGGTAGGAACGCGATACACCGATGGTCTCCCAGCGACCCGTCGCAGTCTTCGCCGCTCTGAGGCCAACCTCGGTGGCTTCACTCCCGGTGCTGAGCAAGACGACCTTCGACAGTGCCGGCGGGAGCAGCTCGAGCAGTCGTTCGGCGAGACGGATCACTTCCTCACTGAGGAGGAGGCTGCTGGAGTGCACCGCTCGATCGAACGACGAGAGGATTGCGTCGCGTAGCTCGACCGGGTTATGGCCGAACGTGGCGCAGAGCTGGCCCGACGTGAAGTCCAGGTATCGGTTCCCTTCTCGATCCCAGATGTTCGTTCCGGACGCTCTCTCCACGAGCAGCCCGTCAAACGGTCCGGCGTGACGCAGCAAAGACCGATCGGCAACCTCGAGCAGGGCGGTGCTATCGATGGTCGGTTTGGTCCAGCCTGATGGATTGGTGGTGTCTGACATCGCCCGAGTATCACCCAAATCACCATGGATGACTATTGACTAATAACGACCGAACTCTTTAAGTATGCTTAACGATTGTGGACATGCTTCTCGACACACGATCGTTGATGGTTCTTCGTGAGATCGAGGCACACGGTTCTCTGTCCCAAGCGGCGCGGGCCCTGCACATCTCTGCCCCGGCCGCATCACAGCGACTGTCGCGGCTGTCCGACCGGCTCGGTGTCGACCTCACGATCGCCGACGGAAGAGGAATCCGCCTCACTCCGGCCGGACAACAACTTGCCTCTCATGCAGTGCAGATCTGTCGCCAACTCGAACTGGCAGAACGGCGACTCTCCGAAGAGTTGAGCCACACCGCACTCCCGACCGTGTCGGTCGCAACATTCGCCACAGTTGCCGAGCATCTACTCCCGGAGATCATCGAGCGACTCGGTCCGCAACCGGGATTCCAGGTCTCGATCACCGAACTGCCAACCGACCTGGCGATCCCCGGAGTCATCGCCGGAACACACGACATCGCCATCGTTCGCACGTACGAGCCGAGAACGCTCGCCCGACCCGCATCGACGCTGGCTAAGACGATCGTGACCGAACCCCTCGATCTTGTTGCCCGCCCGCCGGTGGCAGGGCAGGCAGTGACCCTCCGCTCGCTCGCCGATGCGCCGTGGATCTCCGGACCCGAAGGCAGCACGTTGGCCGAAGCGATCGAGAGCACGTGCCGCACCGTTGGTGGCTTCGATCCGAACGTTGTCCACCGTGTATCCGATGCCGCAGTCACTATCGCCCTCGCCAGCGATGGCCTGGGTGTCGGACTCCTGCCACGCCTCGCGACGCATGGTGCGCCCGAACACCTCATACACCCCGCCCCGGGAACCGTCACTCGCTCCATCATGGCTGTGTGCCTCCCCGAGTCTCTCGACCACGTTCCGGTGGCCAAGCTCTGGGATGCCCTCGATCTCCCTGCCTGATTCCACGAGACGGATCGTCGGTGCCGGAGAGACCTGGATGAGACGTAGTCCGTAATCCGTAGTCCGTAATCGGTGACCGGTGAAGTGCGTGTGTCCGACTTCTGGCTGTCTGCTGTCCGCTGTCCGCTGGTTGCTGCTTCTCCCCGGGGCACGCCTCGGCAGGCGGACCTACAATCTCCACATGGGCGCTGTCATCGCTGTTGCGAACCAGAAGGGTGGGGTGGCGAAAACCACCACCGTCCACACGCTTGCCGCGGCGCTCGTCGAGCGCGGCAATCGCGTTCTCATGATCGATCTCGATCCCCAGGCGTGTCTCACGTACGAGAACGGCATCAACCCGGACGATCTCGAAGCGACCGTGCACGACGTCATGCTCGGTCGGGTCAAGATCGAAGACACTGTCATCGACGTGAACGGCATCGATCTCGTCCCGTCATCCATCGACCTCGCCGGTTCGGAGATCCACCTCCTCACGAAGACGGGCAGGGAATTCGTTCTCGGCCGCTCCCTCAAGACGGTGGTCGACGACTATGACTACACCTTCATCGACTGCGCTCCTTCCTTGGGAATCCTCACCCTCAACGGTCTCACCGCTGCATCGCACGTTCTGATCCCGTTCCAGGCCGAGACACTGTCTCATCGGGCCGTTGGACAGCTCCTCGAGACGATCGAGGACGTCAGGGCCTACACGAACGAGGATCTCGAAGTCCTCGGTGCCGTGGCAACGATGTTCGACGCCAGGACCAACCTCGGGAAGCGCACGCTCGTCGAGGTCTCGGAGACGCACGACATCGAGGTGCTCCCTCCCCCGATCCCTCGCTCTGTCAAGGTCGCTGAGGCGCCGGAGAGAGGAAGATCGGTTCTGACCCACGCACGTCGCTCCAAGAGCGCCGAGGCGTACCGACAGCTCGCCGAAGAGATCGAGAGGCGAACATGACAGAACGCTCAGACCCACAAGGCAAGAGGGCCCTCTTCGAGACGCCGCCCACCAAACTCGATGACCCTCTCGAAGATGATGTTCTGCACGAACCGGAGAAGCGCGAGGGACAGGCTGCGCTCTTCTCGACCGGCGAGCACCAGCACGGCACCGGAGTCATCGAGTGTTCGTTCTGCGACACGAAGACCCGGGCCTCGCACCTCGACATCAGCGTCCGGATCGCGATGATCTCGATGTGGATCCCCGGCAAGCACTACAGCCGCTGGATGCAATGCCCTAACTGCCAGCGTCGATCGTGGTGCCGCGTCGACTGGCTCGGCTAGAGCCCCGACAGAGGGTCGGAGAGGCACCTGGACACACCTGCGAGCCCGCTGCTTGCAGGGCAGTCAGCGACCGAGGAATCGATCCCGATCGACGACGAACCTGACGTGGTTTCCCTTCGCCACCTCGCGCTCCCCTTCATGGACTGTCAACCGGAACGAGACCGCACGTTCATCGAGGCCCACCACTTCAGCCGTCGCCGTGACAGACGCACCAACGAGCGACGCCGCGAGGTGATCGACGGTGATTCGAGTGCCCACGGAGGTCACCCCCTCATCGAGCGTGCCTGCGAGCGCTGCAACGGCTGCTTGCTCCATCAGCGCCACGATGCGTGGCGTGCCCAGAACAGGGACATCCCCACTCCCGAGGGCGATGGCCGTGTCGGAATCACCGACCACAAGACGAACGGTTGCGCTGGTGCCCATTTCGATCTGCATATGCGCCAGACTGTACCCGGTTGAAGCATCATCGGATCGACGAGAGGACGGCGCACCAGATGATCGATCTCGAGAAACGCGGTTCGGTCTTCGTCGCGACCCTCGACCTGGACGAGAACGTCATCGACCCACCGTTCGTCGACCGATTCGGTTCCGTGCTCGACGAAGTACAAGCCACATCCGGTCCCCGAGCATTGGTCACCACAGGATCGGGCCGGTTCTTCTCGACCGGCCTCTCGCTCCGATACGTGGAGACTCTCGATGCAGACGAACTGAAGGGGTTCCTCTCAACTGTCGACCATCTCCTTGGCCGCCTAGTCTCGGCACCGTTCGTTACGGTCGCTGCGATCAACGGTCATTGCATCGCGGCCGGAGCCCTGCTCTCACTCGCTCACGACTATCGGGTGATGCGTGCCGATCGCGGTTTCTTCGCACTGCCGTCGGTCGACGTTGGTATCCCGTTCACTCGAGGAATGACCGCGCTGATCTCCCGAAAGGTACCGCCACCATGGTCCGACGACCTGGCGATCTCCGGCGACCGCTTCGGTGGACGTGAGGCTTCCAGTCGCCATGTCGTTCATCGAGCTGTGCCGGAAGATGCCGTGGTACCGATGGCGATTGAGGTCGGCGAGCGTCACGCGGGGAAGGACGCAGAGACGCTCGGCACGATCAAGCAACGTCTCTACCACGACGTGCTCGAGGCGCTTGATTCGTGATTCACCCACTCGACCGACTCGGCGGCATCGTCGTGAGCCGTGGACCGGACCGGCTCCGCTTCTTCACGGACGGATGGGGTGATCCAGCGGCCATCGAGGCTGCCGCCATACCATCAGGTGATCCCCGACCCATCGAGATCGAGTGGGTCTCGGATGCTACAGATGATGGAATCAACGTGTCGGTCGGGATCTTCGACAGCCCCGTAGCGACACTTCCCCACCACGCACAGCATGGGGCCGTGACGCGGATCCGCCCTGAAGGCGGAGCGGATCGCATGGTTGTATTGATGGCTGCTTGGAATGAGCACGACTCTCGAGCGAGGTTCGGGATCGCCAGGCGTCTCGCTCAGCGCGGTATCGGCAGCCTCGTGCTCGAGAACCCCTACTACGGCATTCGCCGCCCGATCGACCACGATGGACAGCCGATTCGCACGGTCGCCGACTTCTTCCAGATGGGGATCGGGGCCGTCGTCGAGGGACGCGGGCTGCTCGCCACCGTCCGGGAGAGAGGCTTCACCCCCGGCGTTGCCGGATACTCCATGGGTGGGAACATCGCTGCTCTGGTCAGTTCAACGATGCCGTTTCCAGTAGCAACGGCGCCGCTCGCCGCTTCGTACTCGCCAGCACCCGTCTATCTCGACGGCGCATTGCGCGGCGGCATTGACTGGGACGCACTCGGCGGAGAGCCGCTTGCAGAACCAAGACTCCGCGAGACACTCCTCAGGGCATCGGTCCTTGACCGCCCCCCACCGGACCATGCACGTCACGCCGTGCTGATCTCGGCCCGCTCAGACGGATACGTTCCCCCAACCGCAACACGAGCCTTGCACGAGCACTGGCCCGGATCCGAGTTGCGATGGATCGGTGCCGGTCACGCCACGCTGCTCTGGACCCACAAGGCAGATCTGGCCCGGGGGATTGAGGATTCGTTCCGCTCGCTAGCCCGAGCATCACACCGGTAACGTGGATATCGACCTCCGATAGGACAGGCGTGGGAATCGAATCAGCCATCTACATCGGTGCCGCTCTCTTCGCTTACGCCCTGGTCTCCAAGCGGCTGGCATCGTCACCACTCTCGGGTCCACTCATCTTCGCAACGCTCGGCCTCGTGGGATACGCAGCGGGAGTCCTCACACCGATCGTCGTGATCGATTCGCCGGTCGTTCTCGTGTTGGAACTCACGCTGGCTCTGCTGCTCTTCTTCGATGCATCCAAGGTGCAATTCCGATCGTGGGATGCCGACATGGACCTTCCGACGAGGCTGCTCGCTATCGGGATGCCGCTGACAATCGTCCTTGGAGCGGTCGTTGCCTACGTCGTCTTTCCGTCGGTCGGGATCATCGGGGCAGCCATCATGGCGACGATCCTGGCCCCAACCGACGCTGCCCTCGGACGGGCAGTCGTCTCAAACCCGGGCGTCCCCGTCAGAATCCGCGAGGCCCTCGGCATCGAGTCGGGACTCAACGACGGCATCGCCCTGCCGATCCTGCTCTTCCTCATCACCATCGCCTCGGCAGAGGAGGGCCTCGCTCTCTGGAGCTTCTTCGTCAAGAGCATCGGAATCGCCGTGGTCGTCGGGCTTGTTCTGGGACTCGGTGCTGCGTTCGCTATCCAGTTCGCACTGGAACGGTCCTGGATCGAGAGAAATTGGGTACGAATCAGCCTGGTCATCGTCGCATTTGGCACCTACATCATCGCCGACAATCTCGGCGGCAGCGGCTTCATCGCTGCATACGTTGCCGGACTCGCTTTCGGCCGACTCCTGGACCGTCTCAATACGCCGAAGGAGCACTTCGAAGAGTTCGGTCAGGAACTCGGATCGTTGCTCATGATGACGTCGTTCCTCTTCTTCGGCGCGTACATGCTGGCTCCGAACCTCGCGGCGTTCACCGCCGCGACGGTGTTCTACGCCGTGATGAGTCTCACTGCCGTGCGCATGATCCCGGTTGCTATATCGATGATCGGCACGGGCCTCGCCCCACCCACGATCGCCTACCTCGGCTGGTTCGGGCCCCGTGGACTCGCCTCGATCGTCTTCGCCGGTGTCCTCATCGAGGTTGCCGGTGTGGCGCAAACTGAACTGGTTGTCGCCGTCGTCATCGTGACCGTGGCCTTCAGCGTGCTCCTCCACGGCGTGACAGCCCCTTGGGGAGCCAACAAGTATGCCGCGTGGTGCGCCAGCCAACCCGACCCGGCACAGGAGAACGAGACGCCCGCGTAGGACAGCTACGCCGTCAGTACTGAGTACTGAGACCGGGGTTCCTTTCCTCTCCCTCAGCCTCAATCCACAGTCTGTAGTTGGGTTCACTCGCAGGATCTCATGGTGGGACCGGAACTCGAGGTCTTGGCGATAATCACCATCTGGGTGAAAGTGCGGGCAGGGCTCTCTGACATTCTCCACCACGCAGTGGGGGAGATGGCCCGAAGGGTCAGAG